>DATFCK010000301.1:0-4707 GCA_035253185.1 Chthoniobacterales bacterium
ATCGTTCGGTGAAGAAATTTTGCGCCGGGCTTGGCAGGGTCGCGAGCAAGCTGACCACCGCAAAAATAACCCCGCAACGTCTTGCCATCAGTCACGAGTGTAGGGAGTTTCGGCGCGGCAGAACAGAATAAAACAGCGGTCCATGCGGCCGGATCTGAACAGAGAGCGAAGCCGTATTTTGCGTATCGGTTGCGGACAGATCGCGATTGCCAGACCTATCGTGTCCCGGTTAAGCTGCGGTTATGAGTTGGAGCAAGGAAGAAGCGTTAACCGATCCGGCGGTTCGGAATCCCTTGATTTTCATATCAGAATTCCGGTTCAACCTCCGCGACATCCCAACTGAAATAACCGTTCGGCTCTATCGCCCTTTACACTCGGGCCGAATCGTCTCCCGCCGGAGCCATAACCTTAACATCCCTCAGTTATCATCGGCGCCGTCGAAAGCGCCGGATGCAGAGCCCGATAGCGAAGGGGCCGCGCTCCATCTGTCGGTCTGCGAACTGGTTCAACAATACAACGCGGCCCGCACCCAGGGTCTGACACCAGATCCATCCTGGCTTACGCCTGACTCCGATTTTTGTTAGGCGCGATGCGGAGCGATGGCGGTCGTTGGCGGAGAATTCCTGACGATCGCGGCCGGCATGGTAATCGCCTCGTAGCCAAACTGCGTCAGCGCGAAAATGCTGGCTCCGATCAACACGGTATAAACCAATGTCTCAAATCGACTGCGCTGCTTTTCCTCTGATCGCATCAATAAGGCATAGGTTGATTCAAATCCGTCCGGGTATGTAGAGGTTGTTTTCATTGCTTTGCTTCTATGTCTATGAGATGCAGTGGCTCCGCCGATTGGATTCAAAATTTTCCAAGTCCGGTAAGCTCACTCGCTCTACCTACAAGACGTCACCGCCGGGCTATTTTGTCCGGCCAATCGCTGATTTCGCTATCATCGCGAGTGGACCGGCTATCTCACTGACCGGCCCGGACGCAGGGAAGCCTCGCGCACGCAAACACGCGAAAAATTGTAAATCGTTAAGTCACTAAATCGCTAAATCGGTAAAATTCTCGGTGATGAATCCGCCGCCGCTGCCAGTCCGAAAGAGATTTCCATGGTTTGTTTACTGGATCGGTTTGGTTCTTATTGGGCTGGTGGCATTGGCACCGCTCGCTTGCGTTGTGGTTTGCAGTCTCATCGCAAACGCCGCCGGATGCCAGGTTGACGAAGGGTCCGTTCATCCGTGTGTAATCAACGGGCGCGACTACGGAGAATTATTATACACGCTCGGCATGATGGGCTGGTTCATGCTCATCACCCTGCCGGTGGGGGCGTTGGCCTTCATTATCTGGCTGATCGTGCTGATGGTGCACCGAACGGCCTGGCGCAAACGGCCGGTAAATTGAGTTCGCCTGATTGAAATTGGCAACCGGCTGTTGCGGTTGACCACGAAAACCGGCTACAACTGAAGATATGACGCCGCTGCAAGCCGGTTCGTCGAATGTTGATCCGAAATTGCCGCTGATCGATTTGCATCGCCACATCGACGGCAGCGTTCGCCTAACCACCATCCTCGAGCTGGCGAAACAACATCGCATCAAACTGCCGGGCGCCACTCTCGAAGAATTGCGGCCGCACGTCCAAGTAATGGAACATGAGCGGCAACCGGGGGTGATGGCGTTCATTTCCAAGATGCTGTGGATGACCGCCGTTCTGGCCGACGCCGATGCCTGCCGGCGAATCGCTCGCGAAAGCGTCGAAGACGCCAATCGAGAAGGCATCGACTACATCGAACTGCGGTTCAGCCCCTGGTTCATGTCCGAACCACATCGGCTGGATCCGGTCGCGGTCGTCGAAGCCGTCGTCCAGGGGGTGGACGAAGCCAGACAGACTAACGGCGTGCAGGTCAACCTGATTGGAATTTTGAGCCGCACCTACGGCGTTGATATTGCAAAGAAGGAACTCGAAGCGCTGTTAACTCAGCGGGAACGACTGGTGGCGCTTGATCTGGCGGGTGATGAAGCCGCATTTCCGCCTCATTTGTTTACCGAACATTTTATGCGCGGCCGGGATGCCGGCTGGCACATCACGGTGCATGCGGGTGAGAGCGCCGGACCAAAAAGCGTATGGGACGCAATAAAATTGCTGGGCGCACAACGGGTAGGACACGGCGTCCGGGCGATGGAAGATCCGGCACTGATCGATTTTTTGATCGAACGCCAGATCGGCGTCGAAGTGAACCTAACGAGTAACGTCCAGACCAGCACGGTTCCGGATCTGCAAACTCATCCATTCCGGGCCATGCTGGAGCGGGGACTACTGGCATCGATCAATACCGATGATCCGGGCGTGAGTAAAATCGATCTGCCCTTCGAATACAATGTTGCCGCCCCTGCCGCCGGATTATCTCAAACTCTGATTAGCCAGGCTCAACACAACGCCCTGGACACTGCATTTCTCACGGCCGCGGAGAAAACCGCCCTGTTGAATGCAAAACAGTAGTTACCGGAATAACGCGCTAACCAAAGCAGGCCTAACCGCAATTAGAGTTTAGGCGTAGAACGGAACTGGGATCGTTGACGGGCAAACTGAAGGGCAATCGCCGCGAACAAGACCAGGAAAACGAGTGAATTGGTGTGCTCCGGCACCACCACAAAGCTCATAGGACCGAGGCCGATACCTTGAGATCCAAGGTCCGCGTCGGTGTTACTGTAACGGAATGAAAACTCGGTGATCGGCTGCACGAAATTGATGTCGATGGTTCCCTGGTTGGTGGTGTTACTTGCCTGCGCGGTGCCGGTAACGACGGTACTGAGGCCGCTCCCGGTGATGGTGTTATACCCTGCCACCGCGCTGGTAATTGTATCGGCCGCCACGATACCTCCACCTTGGGCCAGACCTTGAATTTGAGTGATCGTATCTTTGTACTGGTCGGAAGCATCCACGTCCCAAAGCTGAACGCTTAAATTGATGACCGGAGCCGCGAATGTGACTGTCACTTGAACGTACGAGGTCGTGGAACTTTGCGCCGTTAGGAATAGTTGAAGCCCGTTGGTTCCAGGATTGCCACCATTAAGGAGCGTGCTGTTAATCGCCGGATATCCGGCACTCCAACTGGCTCCGGACGCGCTGGCTCCGTTATTGTTGATGCTGACGGTTACATCGTTCGGGTCAACCGCGGTGAAGCTTTGGCTTCGGGTTTGGCCGGGCAGCGGTGCGCCAGCAGTCCAGCCGGGCGAGCTTGGCCACGGCAAAATCGTCGCGGCGGCGGATGAGACGCCCACCAGAAGTGATGCTCCAACCAGAATACGGCCGACACGGCGCATTCCACGGCCGAACAAACCCGGGGATGTACGGTTAAAGGCGCAGGACACACTCGTTCGCCCGCAATTTTGGTGCCAGCTGACCGCCACGATGCCTCTCCGCTCGCAGCGACGGTAGCTAATCATTCCACTTCTAAGCAGGTCGAACTCAGCTGGCTGGTTACGAGCCCCGAAGCCGCACTTCGACGAATATGACGTATCGGATACCGATGCTGACTTCGCGACGCGCCGTCAGCGATTACCTTGCGAAACGCCGGTCTGCGGAAATAGTACGCCCTCACATGAATACCGAAAACGCTGATCCCACGCCCATCATTCAAGTTGCCTTCGGCTTCTGGTCTTCCAAAGTCCTGCTCTCCGCCGTCGAACTGCGCGTTTTCACTGTTTTACGCGACCGAAAAATGTCAGGGGCCGAGCTGGGAAAGGAAATCGGTCTGCATCCGCGCGGAATTGCCGATTTTTTAGATGCGCTGGTGGCGATGAAATTTCTCGAGCGGGAAGGGGACGGACCTGCGGCCAAATATTCCAACACCCCGCTGACGGCCCTTTATCTCGACCGCGATAGTCCGCGTTACATCGGAGGCATACTGGAAATGTTAAACGCGCGCCTGTTTAAATTTTGGAACGATTTGCCCGAAGGTCTGCGCACCGGCAAAGCCCAAAATGAAACTAAACATGGCGACAAAGGCATCTTCGAAGAACTTTACGCTGACCCGGCCAAGCTGGAGCAGTTTCTCGACGCGATGACTGGATTGTCGCGGCTGAATTTTGAAGCGTTCGCGCGGAAATTCGATTTCGGGCAATACCAGACATTGTGCGATGTTGGGGGCGCGACCGGATTGTTAGCCATTGAAGTAGCGAAACGACATCCACACTTGCAATGCATTTCATTCGACCTTCCCCCGGTTGAGCCGATTACAAAACGGCATATCGCCGCTGCCGGCCTAACCGATCGGGTTCATACCGCCACCGGGAATTTCTTTACCGATCCTCTGCCAAAAGCCGACGTGATCACCATGGGCATGATCTTGCATGACTGGAACCTGGAAAAGAAAAAGCATCTCATCCGTTCCGCTTACCAGGCTTTGCCGCCGGGCGGCGCGTTCGTGGCCATTGAATCGCTGATCGACGACGCCCGCCGGGAGAATCTTTTCGGTCTCCTGATGTCTCTTAACATGCTGATCGAATTCGGCGACGCGTTTGATTATTCCGGCGCAGATTTTCAGGGGTGGTGCCGCGAGGCCGGTTTTCAACGTTTCGAGACCATCCATTTGTTCGGGCCTTCCAGCGCGGCGGTCGCGTACAAATGATTATCGCGTTTTGACGGGCCATACGACGTCTCGGAGAAATATTTTCGTCTGATGAGTGATTCGGCTCGCGGCGTTAGGCACT
>DATFCK010000302.1:0-24516 GCA_035253185.1 Chthoniobacterales bacterium
TTTCGCCAGATCGGTCGGGGCGTCAATCACGGTCGACGCGATCGATCAGAACCCGTCGACTCTTCAGATCGCGGAAAAATTCAGCTCCAATTACCCGGAAATCTCTTTTCGGCACGGCAACATCCTGGAGTGGGCAGGCGCTCAACCGTTCGACATTGTGTTGTGTTCGCTGGCGCTGCACCATTTCACCAGCGAGCAAGCGGTAGGGCTGCTTCGGCATTGCCGGGATCTTTCCCGGCAGTTTGTGTTGGTCTCGGATTTGCGCCGTGGTTATCTCGCCAGCGTCGGGGTCTTTCTGTTAACCGCTACCCTGTTTCGTGAGCCAATGACGCGCATCGACGGGCGGCTATCAGCAGCACGGGCATTTTCATTTGGTGAATTTCGCGAACTTGCCAAGCGCGCCGGCTGGATAGATTTCAAACATCGACGATTTCGTTTCGCGCGACAGGCCATCTGGCTGGAACACAGTTAGGCTGATGCAAACTTGTCGATCTCTACTGCGAAATCATGTTCGCCCTCGGGGCCGAGCCGGGTCAGGATAACCGCCGGTGAAGATTGTATCGACGATTCCAGATGTTCCGTCGCCGCGTGGGAAACGGGTGCTGGTACCTACCATGGGAGCTTTGCATCACGCTCATCGTGAACTGATGCGGGTGGCACGAGACTACGCCGGTTCGGATGGTGAAGTCGCGGTCAGCGTATTCGTTAATCCGCTCCAATTTGAGCCGGGATCCGATTTTGATCGTTATCCGCGTCCCGAAAAGGAGGATGAAGAGTTTTGTCGAAGTGCCGGGGTGGATCTTCTTTTCCGGCCGGCACCGGATCAAATGTACTTTGAAGATCGCTCAGTGTTTGTCGATGAAACATCTCTGGCCAGTGCGCTCGAAGGCAAATCGCGCCCGGGACATTTTCGTGGAGTCTGCACCGTGGTTTCGAAACTGTTCAATATTCTGCGGCCTGACAGTGCGGTGTTTGGGGAAAAGGATATTCAGCAACTGACCATTATTCGACGGATGGTGCGGGACCTGAACTTCGACATCGAAATTATTGCCGTTCCGACCATTCGCGAACCGGACGGGCTGGCCTGCAGTTCGAGAAACCGGTATTTGAACGCGGAGGAACGGGACCAGGCGCCGGTGATTCGAACCGGCCTCCAAAAGGCGGCCGACCTGGCCCGATCGGGCGAATCGTCAGGCAATCGCATTGTTTTTGCCGCCCGCAGCGCGATCGAAACCGCTCCGCTTGCTCGAATCGATTATCTTGAGCTCGTCGACGGCGACAGCTTGCAGCCCATTGATTCGGTTAGACCGAATTCGCTGCTGGTGACGGCCGTATTCTTTGGCAGCACGCGGTTAATCGATAATATTCGGTTGCGGTGAAAGAATACGATTTCGTGGTCATAGGCAGCGGCATCGCTGGCCTAACGTTTGCCCTGAAGGCGGCTCAACATGGTTCGGTGGCGGTAATTACCAAGCGCAAGGGTGGCGATACAAACACCGCCTGGGCTCAGGGTGGGGTGGCCTGTGTTACCAGCGATGAAGATTCGTTCGCTTTGCATGTGCGGGATACGCTCGATGCCGGTGCCGGGCTCTGCGATGAAGAAGTCGTTCGAACCATGGTCAGTGAAGGACCCGAACGGATCCAGGAGTTGATTTCGTTGGGTTTGAAATTTGATGAGCGCGAAGTTTCCGGTCACCGCGAGCTCGATCTGGGCAAGGAAGGCGGACATTCCAAGCGACGGGTTCTTCATGTTCAGGATGTCACCGGCAAAGAGATCGAGAACGTGCTGCTGCACGAGCTCGGACGGCAGCCGCACGTGGAGCTTCTCGAAAATCATATGGCGGTGGATTTGATCACCGCGGGCAAACTGGGATTCGCTACCGAGGACCGATGCCTGGGAGTTTACGTCCTTAACGAGCAGACGAGCGAGGTTGAAACGGTTAGGTCAGATCGGGTGATCCTGGCCACCGGCGGCTGTGGCAAAGTCTATTTGTATACCACCAATCCTTCAATCGCCACCGGGGACGGCGTGGCCATCGCCTGGCGAGCCGGTGCCGTTATTGCGAACATGGAATTCATTCAGTTTCATCCCACCTGTCTGTTTCATCCGGACGAGCGCTCGTTTTTGATTTCAGAGGCGATACGCGGCGAAGGCGGGATATTGCGCAACGAACGCGGGGAAGATTTTGTGAAACGATTCGACCCCCGTGGTTCGCTGGCGCCACGGGACATCGTGGCCCGCGCGATTGACGCCGAAATGAAACGCACCGGAGCGAAGTGCGTATTTCTGGATATCACCGAGCAATCACCGGAGTTTCTACGGGAACGTTTCCCTAACATCTACGAAACCTGCCTGCGTTATGGCATTGACATGTCGAAACAACCGATCCCGGTTGTGCCGGCCGCCCACTATCAATGTGGTGGCGTGAAAACGGACGTTAACGGCGCCACCAACCTCCCGGGTCTTTACGCGATTGGTGAAGTGGCTTGTACCGGCTTACACGGCGCCAACCGGCTGGCGAGCAATTCACTGCTCGAGGGGCTGGTCACGGCAGGTCGCGCGGCCGCGGCGGCGCTACAATTGCAGCCGCCCGGAAAATCGATTCGTCGAGTCGACCTGCCGGAATGGCAGCCGGGAAACGTTCAGGACGTTGACGAGCTGGTGGTGATTTATCACAACTGGGACGAAATCCGGCGCCTGATGTGGGATTACGTTGGCATTGTCCGAACGGATAAGCGGTTGCAACGGGCCAGCGCCCGCCTTCGGAATCTCCAGCGAGAAATCCACGAGTTTTACTGGAATTTCAAGGTATCGGTGGACCTGCTGGAGCTTCGAAACCTGGCTACGGTGGCTGCCCTGATCGTAGATTCGGCCCTACAGCGCAAGGAGAGCAGGGGGCTGCACTATACGCTCGATTACCCCCTCCGGGACGATTCTCAGTTTGGCCGGGATACCCTGCTATCGCGCGCCTGACTGGAATGCTTGCTGCTTCATTTTTACCATAAAGCCCCAAGAGCGTTGGTTTTTCGATAGCGAAAAGCCCTTGCCTGGGGGCCTGGAATCAGATAGAAGAAGCAATTCCGGGCTTGCCCATGAGGACGGTTTTAACAGCTATATTATCCATAATCGCCTGCCCGAGCGTGATTTTCGCCCAGTCAGGGTCGCCTTACGAGAGCAGCGCGGATTTCGCCCGGTATGCCATGAAGCTCCGGGAGCAGGCCATGCTCAAGATCAATAGCGATCCCCAGGTGCTCATACCTACCACCTCGAAACCCGCTACCCCGCGGTTCCCGTGGAAAACCAATATCGTGACCACCGTTTTTTGGGTTGGCGAACAGGCCGGCGGCAATAATCCGGTCCCGAATTTCAAAAGCTCGTGGGATGCAAACTGGACTTCCGCCTACGGCGGATTCGATACCCCGGACAAAGACGCTCGGCGGAACTATATCCCGGTCGCATTCGTGCCCCGCCAAAATCCATTCTATTGCGCGTTGCCGTATAACGACGTGACCCATGGCACGACCAAACCCGAGGCCCCCCTCGTTATCCCGTGGTTCAAGCAGGAGTACGCTAGGCGCGGAAGCCAGCCGGGCCAGTCAGTTTGTAAATCCCGATGGATTGCCATTCGTAAGGGAAACCGCACTTGTTATGCGCAGTGGGAGGATTGCGGGCCGTTCCGGACCGACCATTATCAGTACGTGTTCCAGAACGAAAAACCGAAGCCGAACCTGAACGGCGGCGCCGGACTCGATGTTTCACCGGCGGTGCGTGATTATCTTGGATTGCAGCCGACCGATGTGACCGACTGGCAATTTGTGGAAGTGGCGGATGTTCCACCAGGCCCATGGCGCACCTATGGCGACAATAATCATTTTGTGTTGGCCCGGCGTCAGGCCGAACAGAAATTGGTTCAGGGTTCGCAGGCCAAGAAGAAATAGCTAACCGATCGGTTAGGCGATTTTTGCGGGCAGGCCATCAGCCTGCCATTTTGTTTTATTGGGACGCCGAAGATGCCTGGGGTTTCAAGGAGTCAGTGCATGACCGTGCCACTTGTTATTTCGCACCGGGAAACGCGCCGCCTGCCGGGCGCGAAATTTTACGGTGCTTGTTACCGCAGATGCATTGCCACCCGGTCTAACTGGTCTTGAAGTTCCGTGGCGCGCTTGAGCTGCGGTTCGTATTCGCTGCGGCGATTCTCACAAAATGCAGCCAGCGGCTGAAAGGCGACCGTAATCTCACGGTAGAATAGATCGACCGCCCGTTTCAGTTGCTGTTCGATCAGCTGTACCACCTCCGCGCACTTCGTTTCCATTTGCTCCGAATACAATTGTAAAATTTTTCGACGTTGCCGGAATACAACCACGCTTCCAGTGACCGCGGCCGAGGCGGCCAGAATACCGGTGACGTCGGCAACCGCGGCGCTGCTCATCGCCGCAATGAGAGCGACCAGACCGCTGGCCGCGGCAACTCCTGCGGGCACTCGCAGACGAGTGGACGTTTCAGCGAACAATTGTGATAAGCGTTCCTCGATCGATTTGCCGGACACGCGCTCGATCAGCGCCAGATGCACCGCCTGCAGCAGCTCTCGCCGTTGCTGGGCGAAGTCGTGAATCGTGCGCGGCGCCTGCGATCGAAGTTCAGTGGCGAGGAGGGTATCGAGCGTATCACTTAATTGCGGCCAGATACCGCGAAGATCCACTTCCAGCATTTGAACGGCATGTTCGACCTCGGGCTGGACGCGTTCTCGCAGCTTCAATTCCAATTCCATCTGAAACTCGCGCTGCCAATCGGATCGGTTCCAAATTAGCTTCCAGGTTTTCCAGAAGGAAAGTCTCCGTTCCAGCGAACGGTAACCTTCCTTGACACAATCCCGGCAAACTTTTTCGACGTCGCGCAATAAACCTGAAATTTGCCGGGAGGTTTGTTCCTGCCGCGTGGCAATAAATTGCTGAATCCGCGTCAGCCGCTTTTCGTCCCGGCTGATGACTTCCATTGATTCCTCCAGTTCCTTCCGAACATCCCCGAGAACTACTTGAGCGGCCTGATTAGCCGACCGGAATTTCAAGATGGCCGCGCTGCCTTCGGACACGATCAGGTTGATCTGTTGTTCCAGCTCGGCGAACCGGCTTTCCGCCCAAAGCCGGTCTTTATCCAGGGCGCTGGTGCGGGACAGCAGCGCCTTGCGGGCAGACACCGGAAAAATCGGCACACTGATGCCTAACCGTTCCATCGCACTTTCGTGAAGATGGCGGCGAATTACATCGACCTCCTTGTCGTCGCGAAGGTCAGATTGCTGCAGAACGAACACCACGTTTTTGAGCCACTTCTTTTGAACAAATTTCAAGAACTCCCAGGCCGACTGGGTCCACGGGTTAACGACTGAGAACACAAACAGGATCAGGTCCGCCCGCGGGACGAAATTTTCGGTGATGGTTTGATGCTCGGAAACCATGGTGTTGGTGCCGGGAGTGTCGACGACGTTGAAATCCCGGAGAAACTCGATCGGAAGATGCGATTCGATCAGCCGGGGAGAAACTTCGATCACCTTCTCTTCGCGGCCATAACGATAGATGCAGACCCGATCGGTGGCCGGTAACACATCCGTCCGGGCAATTTCCTGGCCAAACAATGCATTGATCAGAGAAGATTTTCCGGCTTTCACTTCGCCCACCACCACAAAGAGCAATGGTTCGCGAATATTGGTGAGCAGCCCATGCAGGCTGTCCAGGATCGGGCCGGGCCGGCGCAATTCGGCCGCGAATTTCAGCATGTCTCCCAAAGCAGCTTCGACTTCACTCCGAAGCTGGAGGTAATGATCGGCGATCATGCCGCTCGTTTGCCTAGTGTCCTGTCCCGGAAATAGCTTGGCATTTGCGGTTGGAGATTTTGGCTGCGTGCAAGGCGTGAGGAGGGAGCATATCTGTAATGGATCTGCGACCGGCGAGCAACGCGGCACGCAGCCAAAAGAGAAGCCGCCGGTGCGGGTTAAACCAGAAATCGCCTGGCAGCCGCGTTACGGCTTCAGTCACAGCCCCGGTTAGGGGAAGCTCTGTCGCCGTGCCTTGCCGCCCGGCCATTTCTGACTCAACAAATGTCAAGCTATTCCCGGGACAGGACACTAACGGACTGGGCTTGGCTTCACTTTGGGCGCGCGAGCCGCCTCGGACGATGGGGTTGACTGCGAGCGAACCGTTTTGGGAGCTGGAGTGTCCGGTTTCGCCATGGCGATCAGCTCCGATACCGTGACAAATTTGAACCCCTTGGCCTCGAGTTGATTGAGCGTGTCGGGCATCGCTTCGATCGTCCCCGGATGAATATCATGGGACAAAACAATCGAGCCCGGCCGGGTTAGCTTAACGATCCGATTGCAGATGGTGGCGGCGCCCGGCCGTTTCCAATCCAGCGGGTCGACGTCCCATAAAATAATTTGATAGCCGAACTCGTCGTGGATCCATTGTCGCTGCCGGTTGGTAATCGATCCGTAGGGCGGTCTCATCAGCGTCGGCCGTTTGCCGGTGGCCTTTTTGATCACGTCGTCGGTCTGTCGCAGCTGCTTTCTCACACTTTCGTCCGACATCTTTCCAAAATTTGGATGGGACCAGCTATGATTAGCGATTTCGTGGCCTTCCCTGGCAGCGCGAGCCACGATATCCGGATATTCAGCCGCATTCTGACCAATTACAAAAAATGTCGCCTTGATCCGATGCTTGGCCAGCAGATCGAGCAATTCCGGCGTCAATTTTTCGGCCGGCCCGTCATCGAATGTCATTGCGATGTAGGTGCCGTCGACGTTAACGAAATTGTAACTGATCCGTGGTCCGGCCGCGGATGGTGGTTCAGCTGGCAGGATGTGCTCAGCCGGTGCCGGGGTCTGCGCCTTGACCGGCGGGGGGTTGGCTGGCGCGACTGGTCCGGTAGTTTGCGGCGCAACTGGTGACGAAGTTTGCGCGGCTACGGTTAGGCCGAGAATCAGCAACAGAAACAACGCCGCGCACCGGCGGGGAGCGAAAAGCATATGCGAGATGATGGGCTGTATTTAGCAGAGGCAGCCCATTCCGCAACTTGCTGAAAATATCAGCATTTCACCGATAAAAGTCTCGGTAGTGTCCCGCATTGGCTTGGCAGTCATCTTGCTCCGCAGGCAAGCGAACGACCCTCGGCCACCGGTCGGTCAAAGCTGGAAAAGGGAGACCAATGGGCGGCGACAAGGCTTTGAAAATGAGGATTTTACTCGTTGAAGATCACGAGGAGAGCCGAAAGAATCTCCACCGGCTAATCGAACGTCGCGGCCATGAAGTTGAGAGTGTGGGCAGCGCCGAGGAGGCGAAAACTGCCCTGGAACGGGGCAATTTTCCGTTCCTGATTCTGGATTGGATGTTGCCCGGTCAAAGCGGCATCGATCTGTGCCGCGAGTTGCGGGCCCGGGAACGTGGCGACGAATTATTTATCCTGCTGGTCACGGCGAAAGCTGACACCGAAGACCTGGAACAGGCGTTAGGTGCCGGTGCCAATGATTACCTAACAAAACCGCTGGATATCGCGCTCCTGAATGTGCGCTTGTCGGTCGCGGAACGCCAGATCCGGGATTTGGCGGAACGCAATCAAGCGCGCGCCGCCCTGCAGGAGTCGGCCAAGACAATGGCGAACATCCTGGAAAACACGACGGACGGATTCTTTGCCGTGGATGAAGGTTGGAGATTCACCTACGCCAATGCCCAGGCCGAAGTGTTGCTGGGACGCAACCGCGAACAGATCATCGGCAAGAATTTGTGGCAGGAATTTCCGCAGCTGAAGGACTCTCCGTTTGAGGATAACTATCGACGAGTACTGATCGAGCAGGCGTCGATTGACTTTCAGGCCAGTGACCCGGCCGGAAAAGTGTGGTTCGAGATGCGGGCATATCCGAGTAACGGCGGAGTTTCGGTATTCTTCCGCGACGTAACCGAGCGCAAACGCATCGAAGAAGAGCGTTTGACGACCAGCAAGCTGGAATCGTTAGGCACGCTGGCCGGCGGCATCGCGCACGATTTGAACAACATCCTGACCGTCATCTCCGGCAACATCGGGCTGGCTCAAATTGAAGCCCCGGCTGATGCCGGCACGCTGTTATCCTTTTTGTCGAAGGCCGGCCAGGCGGCGCAACACGCCGCTCATCTTTCCAGCCAGCTGCTGACTTTTTCCAAAGGCGGCGCGCCGCTGAAACGCGTATCGGTCATTTCCCAAGTGCTGGCCCAGGCGGCCGAATTTTCACTTTATGGATCCAATCTCCGCGCCGATATCGACATTTCACCTGATCTGTGGAAGGCCGATGTGGACCCCGGTCAAATCGAACAGGTGGTCAACGCCCTGATTATCAATGCCCGTGAGGCGATGCCGCATGGCGGAACGGTTAGGCTGTCTGCTCGAAACGTGGAGCTGGACGAGCCGTCTTCATTCCTTCCGGCCGGCCGTTATGTAAAAGTCACAGTTTCCGACCGCGGATCCGGAGTGCCGGACGAATTGGCTACGAAAATTTTCGACCCGTATTTCACCACCAAACCGATGGGCAGCGGCCTCGGCCTTTCGATCAGTTACTCAATTATCAAAAAGCACGGGGGCTTGTTGCAACTGGAGAGTTCATCAAGTGAGGGTGCAACGTTCGCCTTCTTTCTGCCGGCGGTTGATGCCCAGGTGCAGCAGTTGGAGACAACGGCGCCGCAGCCGATTCGTCGTGCCAGCGAGCAGCGGGTGTTGGTGATGGACGACGAAGCAGCCATTCGCGAATTAACTTCGCAACTTTTGACCACGCTCGGCTACGAAGTCACCGCCGTTCCGGACGGTCTGGAAGCGGTCAAGACTTACGAGCGCGCCCTCCGTCGTGGGGAACATTTCCAGGCGGTAATTCTCGATGCCACGATCCGAGGCGGGATGGGCGGACTGGCCACCATCGAGAGGTTGCGCAATATCGATCCGCAGGTCACCGCCATCATCTGCAGTGGTTATTCGGATCAGGCGGCGTTGTCGCAATTCTTCAACTACGGCTTTGCCGGCGCATTACCGAAGCCGTTCACGCGCCGCGAACTTGCGGAAGCGTTACAGCGCGCGTTTGAAACGAGTCCGAGCGCCTAACGAAGTCACGCAACTGCAGTCTGCGACCACGTATGGATCTAGCGCCAAAGGCGCGATGGCCTGGGTAGCCCAGGTATTGAAGGTAGTTTGGACGAGACCGACTGAAGGCGCGGTTCATTGGTCGTGCTGATTAGACTCTGGGTGGTCAATCGTTGAATCGCGCTTACAGCGCTGACCTTCGTGAACTGATGCTAACCCAGGGGCGCTGCCCCAGGCTCGGATTGAACACTCGCCTTTGGCTGAAACACATAAACGACCGCCGCAATGAGCCGCACGGCTGGATTCGATCCACCGGCCCCCAGATCGGCGGTCACAGACCGCCGCTACCGCGCCTAACCTTTTCGCGCTTTTTCGAGTTCAGCGATGATCGCGTCCGGTCCACCCGGAAAGTAACCGTCATGTCGCCAAACTTTTTTGCCGGCGCCATTCAGCACCACCAGGGTCGGAAAGCCCTGGACCTCATATTGCATGGCGAGATCCCGATTTTGCTTCCGCAGATCCGTGCTCTGTTCCTTGCTTCGAGGAAAATCGATCTCAACCAAAACGAGATTTTTGCTGGCGTACTCCTTGAATGCCGGCTTCGAAAAAACGTCGTGGTTAAGCCGCATGCAATAGCCGCACCAATCCGAACCGGTGAAATCGAGCAATACGAGTTTATTGTTCGATTTGGCCTCTTCCTGAGCCTTTTTCAGATCTGTCTCCCAGCCACTTTCAGCGTGGGCCGGGGCCCATGAGGCAAAGGAAAAGCCGAGGAGGGCAGTGAAGAGAAGTAGGTGGCGTTTCACACCAATACTTTCCCGCAAAGCGCGACTGCGCGCAAGCGCAACCGGGGATGGTTAAGGGGCGATCAGGCGCGTCCTCTCGGACGCACCGTCACATAGCCTGATACTCGAACGAGTCGTTAACGAATGTGGCCCGAAACCAACTTCGTCATCTCAAACATGCTGACCTGGCTCTTGCCGTTGAAAACCGCTTTGAGCGAGTCGTCGGCATTAATTTGAGTTCTCTTTTTCTTGTCCTGCAGTCCGTTCTTTTTGATGTAGTCCCAAAGCTTCTTCGTTAACTCAGAACGAGGGAGCGGCTTCGACCCGACGATGGCGGAAAGCTTATCGTCCGGTTGAACAGGTCTCATGAAGGCGGCGTTCGGCTTACGTTTGGAAGGGGTCTTGGTTTTCGGCATATTGGCTGATTAATCGCTGAGTTGAGGCAGGGCAATAATAATTTTTAGCCCTGAGAAAGTTTTTTACCCGGTTCGCAATACCAGGACAGCGGCCACGTCATCGGGCAGCTGATCTTGGCCGTCGCCGGGAGCGATCATCCGCAGGGTTTTTTTCAGCATCATTTCCGCATTTTGCGATGCCGATCCAATCGATTCCCCCAACTGTTCAGGCGTGAATCGCCGGCCCTGGTTACCCGCCTCGCCGAACAATCCGTCGGTATAAAGCAGAAACGATTCGCCCGGGCTGAGTTCAATTGTCGTTTCAACAAATTCCGGCGATTCAACCAATCCCAATGGCGGAGCGTTAGACCCAATCAACTCGACCTGGCCGGTCGTTCGCGAAATGACCAGAGGTGGATGACCGGCGCCGACAACGCTCCCCCGGCCGGTTTCGACATCCAACGCCACACACATTCCGGTCATGAATGATCGGCCTCCGAAAATCCCGCGAAAATCATCATTCACCGCCTGCATGACTCCGGCCGGATCACTGGCTTCGACTGACCCGTAATGAAACAAAAGTTTGGTTAACGTCGTGATCAACGCGGCCGATGCTCCATGCCCGGTCGCGTCGGCAATCCAGAACAACATCCGGCCGTCGTTCATACGGACCCAGCCGTAAATATCGCCGCCCACCTCAATCACCGGCCGAAAAACGGCGGCCACATCCCAGCCGGTCAGCATGGGTGGCTTGGACGGGATCAGCGATTGTTGGGTCAAACGGGCGGCGGCCAGGTCGCGTTCGAGATTTTGCCGCCATGCCTCCAGTTCCTCATTCTGCGCGCGCAACTGGTCTCGCATCAATCGCAACCGCAAATGGGTTTCAATTCGCGCCCGGAGGACGGTGGTGTTGATCGGCTTGGTCACAAAGTCGTCAGCGCCCGCTTCGAGGCAGAGGACTTCACTCTGTTCGCCACTGTGACCGGTCAACATGATGGCAGGGATTTGGGCGATCGTTTCGTCCTTGTCGGCCCGGAGCCGGCGGACCAGTTCAGCCCCGTCGAGTTCCGGCATTTCCAGGTCGAGCAAAACGAGGCTCGGTGGGCGAGAATGCAACTCTTCCCAGGCTGCAAGACCGTTCTCGCAACCGCGACACGAATACCCCGCGGAGGTCAGGGTGCGAACCAGCATTTTTAGCGTCAGCGCGTCGTCGTCTACAACAAGGATGTCTCCGGCTGGTCTTTGCTGCATCACTTTATGATTCGCGGAAAACTGCGCGTCCCACTGTATCGGTGCTCCGCATTGCGACAACGCCGATTGTTGTTTGCGCCCTCGCCCCCGGCCATTTAACGATTGGCAACGAATGAGAAGCCCGCTACCTTCGTCCAACGACTGCTATGAAATTCGCGCTATCCCTTGCCCTGCTTAGCCTTTTCTTCTTGTCGGCTTGTGAAGTGGATGAACCGCCACCTCGAGTTCGTCACCATGTTGCGCGGTATCCGCAGGAGCCACAGCCCAGCGCCGGGCAATATCCGCCGTCGCCGCAACCTTATGATCCTAACGGGCCGGTTCAACCTGATGGTACTGCTCCTGAGCAGGCGCCAGTCGGGCCTGCCCCTACCGCCGCTGCGCCGACGAAAGTGGCCAAAGGAGATTTCCCCTACGGCATTCCGGTTCCGGGCAAAAAGAACCTGGTGGAAAGCCCATTCTCGCCCGGTAAATACGTCGACGTGGAAGGTTTTGCGCCCGGCACGGAAGTGAAAGATCCGTATACCGGAAAAATATTTCTCGTTCCGTAAACTTCGTTCGCGCCACCCTGAGACAATCTCAGTCGGACGAAAACTGGACAACGGCATCTAATGTTGGATGCTGTCGGCGCTTGAACACGCCGTCTGAATTCATGTACCGGCGGAGCGCGTTATTTAGGATGAAGTTATGGAGTTAAGGGCAAAACGAGCGCCTCGCATTGATAGCGAGATCACCGTCCCCGGTGATAAAAGCATCTCGCATCGGGTGGCAATCATCGCCGCGTTGTCTAACGGCGTTTGTCGTCTGCGCGGATTTTTGCCCAGCGAAGATTGTATGCACACGGTGAGCGCGCTGCGGGCTCTGGGGATTCAGATCGATCAACCGAATCCGGATGAATTGGTCGTCCATGGTAAGAAGCGCATCCTGACCGCGCCTGCCGCCGACATCGATTGCGGTAATTCCGGTACCACCATGCGTCTGCTCTCCGGTTTACTGGCCGGCCAATCTTTTGAAAGCCGGCTGGTCGCGGATGCATCGCTCGCCCGCCGGCCGATGGAACGCGTCATTGTGCCGCTCCGTAAAATGGGCGCCAACGTTACCGCGGAAGGACCCGAACAAACACCTCCGCTGCGAATCCGGGGAGGGGCGCTTCGTGGAATTCAATACAGCTCGCCGGTGGCGAGTGCCCAGGTGAAAGGGGCGGTTCTACTGGCCGGATTGTTCGCCAAGGGAAAAACCACCCTTAATGAACCATCGTTAAGCCGCAATCATACCGAATTACTGTTCAATTATTTTCTGGTGCGTACCGCCAAGGGCGACAACGGTGCGGTCAGCGTATTTGGTGATCAGGTGCCCGAATCGCGCGACTTCACGATCCCAGGAGACCTGTCCTCGGCCGCGTTCTGGCTGGTGGCCGCGGCCGCGCAACCCGGCGGGCATCTGCTGGTACGCGATGTTGGATTAAACGATACCCGCACCGCGTTGTTAGGCGTGCTGGTGCGAATGGGCGCCCAGGTGCGTGAAGCGGTGGAAAATGTCGATCAACTTGAGCCTCGCGGAATAGTCGAAGTAACGGGCGCGTCGCTAAAAGGCACCGTCATTCAGGGGAAGGAAGTGCCGCAGCTGATCGATGAGCTGCCCATTCTGGCGGTAGCCGGCGCGCTGGCATCGGGTACAACCATCATTCGTCACGCCCAGGAATTGCGGGTTAAAGAAACAGATCGCATTGCTGCCATCGCTCACAATCTCCGCATCATGGGTGCCCAGGTAATCGAGATGAAAGATGGATTGGAAATTCATGGTCCGGCCCCTTTGCATGGCGCGCGCGTCGCCAGTTTTGGAGATCATCGCATTGCCATGGCGTTCGCAGTAGCCGGCCTGTTCGCCGACGGCGAAACCATCGTTCAGGATGCAGATTGTATTCGCGAATCGTATCCCGGTTTTGAAGTGGCGCTCGAAGAATTCATGAACTCGAAGAGATCGCGCGCGACCACTCCGGTAATCGGCTCGCTTTCGCCGGCACGAGTCGATGACGAATAAAAAAAGTCGAGGCGCGTGAGATTGGATTCTCATTGTGTCATTGCCATTGATGGGCCAGCTGCTTCAGGGAAAAGCACCGTAGCGCGCGAAGTCGCCGGGCGACTCGGTTTTGTTTACGTCAATTCCGGAGCGATGTATCGCGCCATCACCTGGTTCGCGCTTCGACACGGTTTTGATGGCAGCGCCCCCGAACCGGTCGCCGAGTTGATGGCGAATACGAAATTCGATTGCTGGGTTACTGGGCTCGCTTCACATCTGTTGATCAACGGCGAAGATCCGGTGGAACATTTGCGGGAGGCTGAAGTGAACCACAATGTGTCGCGGGTTAGCGCGATTCCTCAGGTCCGCAAAATCGTGGACGGATTAATGCGTGAAACCGCGCGCGATTATAATCTGGTGGTCGAAGGTCGCGACATCGGATCGATCGTTTTTCCCGATACGCCCTACAAGTTCTACATCGATGCATCGCCGGACGTGCGTAAACGGCGTCGCGCCGCCGAAGGCCAGCATGATGAAATCGCCGCTCGTGATCGCGCCGATTCTTCGCGCGTCGCCGCCCCGCTCGTGATCGCAGAAGACGCCCTCGTTATCGACAGTTCTCACCTAACGATCGACGGGGTGGTAGGCGAAGTCATCGGCCGGTTGAAGATGAAGGGATTGCCGATCGCCGGCTGACCCCTCACTCGCATCTCTTGCCGCGAATGAACATCTATTATTGGATCGGGTATAATTTTTCCCGATGGATCGCGAAGTTGCTCTTCCGATTCCGCATCCTTCATCGCGAGCGAATGATCAATTCCGGTCCGGTGATTCTGGCGATGAATCACCAGAGTTACCTGGATCCGCCCCTGGCCGGAAATGCTACCGATCGGCCTATTTATTTTTTCGCCCGTCGCAGTTTACTCGAGGTGCCATTGCTGGGACCGATTTTGCCCAAGCTGAATGTCATTCCGGTCGATCAGGAGGGGATGGATCGCAGCGCATTGAAAGCGACGATTCGCGTTTTGAAAGCCAATCACGGTGTGCTGATTTTCCCGGAAGGTTCGCGAACGCTCGATGGAAATCTCCAACCAGCGCTACCCGGTCTGGGTTTGATTATTGCCAAAACGCTGGCGCCGGTGGTGCCGATGCGAATTTTCGGCGCGCACGAGGCGTTACCCCGTGGCGGCGGAAAATTACGGTTCGCCCGAATTACCATCGTGGTGGGGGAGCCTATACATTTCACCGCCGCTGAGGTCGAGACAGGCGGCAAGGACGTTTACGCAAAGCTTAGCCAGCGGGTCATGGACGCCATCGCTGCTCTGCGTTTGGAGTGATACCGAACCAGTGAATTTGCGCTCCGCAGGTGCGGCCACATATTCGCACGTGCCGGATAATCCCAATCTTCCGCCCATTGCCAGGCGAGCTATCGTGATTGTGCTCGCGGCCATGTTTCTGGTTGCTATCCACGCCAATGTGCAGCGATTGCGGCGCGACAAGATCGAAACCGTAACCGTCACTCCGATGGCGACTGCGGAGCCATCTCCGTCCGCAACTCCTGCCGGGCAATAACAAATAGTTTATCGAATATTGAGTAGCCGGACGGGTCTAAGGCTTAGGATGAGAACAGGTTTACTGGTGATGCTGATAGCGGCGGCCGCGGTTTTGTCCGGGTGCGGGAAAGAGCAAACCGAAGAGCAACGGAAAGCGGAAATCGAACGCGAGGTTCAGAATCGCCTTGCCGCTGAGCGTCAGGCGGACCAGCAACAACAACTCGAGCAACGCGAAGCCGAATTGAAGGCGCGGGAAAAGGCACTGGCGGATAATGAACGAGCCAGTGTCGTTGCCGAAGAGGCGGCCCCGACCCCGGCGCGGCAATCCGTTACATCGGAATCTCGCCGCGACGACGATATCGCATCCTATGACCTGTTTTACACCCGGCTTGAGCCTCACGGTTCATGGATCGAGACCCGCGACTATGGTTACGTTTGGCAACCACGCGAAGCCGGTACCAGAAATTGGCGTCCATACACAAATGGTCACTGGGTTTATACCGACGCCGGTTGGACGTGGGTGTCCGAAGAACCGTTCGGTTGGGCCACTTATCACTACGGCCGATGGACCAGATTACGGGACGTAGGCTGGATTTGGGTGCCAGGTGATGAATGGGCGCCGGCCTGGGTTTCATGGCGCAAGGGCGAAGACTACGTTGGCTGGGCCCCGCTCCCGCCGGAAGCGCAGTTCGACCGCCGCACCGGAATTCGAAATTGGGCCGACAATTATTACGATATCGGACCAACTCAATATTGTTTCGTGCCGACAGCAGAAATCGGCGCGCCCCGGGTCGAGCGCAGCGTTGTGCCGGTGGAGCAGAATATCACCATCATCAACCGGACCACCAATGTCACCAACATCACTTACAATAATGTAACCGTCGTGAACCAGGGTCCCAATTACGATGAACTGCGCCGCCGCGCCCGCCAGCCGATCCCAAGATTGCGATTGGAGCGGCAGGCTGCGGCTCAGGCGGTTGCTCAACCGCACCAACCGGTCGTTAGGGGCGAAGTGATTCAAATGACAGCGCCGGTTGTTCGACGCGCCCAATCGGTGCAGCGGCCTCGCCAGTTTCGACGAAGCGCGGTTGCGAAAACCGAAGTCGATCACGGCTGGGGTGATGTTGGCGACAGCGAAATGGCTCGCCAGACGCGCACCAAGATGAAATCTGAGGCGACGCCGCCCCCGGACGCGCCGTCGAAGGTCGCTCAGACTAACGAGACCGGCGCCGCGGCCACGGCGCCGCCAACAACCGCCCAGGCAAGTTCCCCGTCCGTGACCCCCGTTCCAGCAATGCCGGTAGGGACACCGCGAGCGACGCCCGCGCCGACGTTGACGCCATCAGGACCGGCTAGTTCTCCATCGGTCACTACAACTCCATCGGCCACGGCAACTTCATCAGTCACGGCAACTCCATCGGTCACCGCAACTCCATCGGTTCGTGGCCGTTCGGGAGAGGGTCGGCGGAGGCTCCCGCCGATTCCCGCGGCCAGTCCGGAGCAGACTGCGGTTCCGCAAGATAGTCCGGCTGCGACCGGCGGATCGGAGGTCGTTAGGCCGGAGGCCACTCCGTTGGAAAACAATCAGCGGCGAGGCGGCCGTGGTCTGAAATCGCAGGCCAGACGATTTCATCCGTTACATATCAAACCAGATGCTTCTCCAGTCGAAGCCACTCGCTCATCGCCGTCGGCGAGCGCGACCGCTTCGCCACAAAATAACGATGCCCCCATCAGCGCGGAAACGGCCCGGCCGATTCGTCAGCGTCCGGAAGGCATGAGAAGAAGAGCGATTCCGCGGCGCGATCAGGCCGGCAGTCCAGTGCCGGCAACTCCAACGGCTTCACCAACCGCGACGCCATCGCCCTAACGAGACTACGTGGATGGTTGCTGCGCCCTGACCATGAGGTGTGGGTGATACCGCCTGCCCGAGAAAAAAACGTTCGGTGACTGCGCAGTTCTAGGCGTCCATGTCGGACGGCATTTCCATCCTGCGCTACTCGTGCGAATTCCCGGCGTATTGTTCGGCCAATTCCCGCGCATACGTCAGGGTATCGATGGTATCGACCGTTTTATCCCGCCGAATCGCCTTGATTCTCGGGAACCGCAGCGCGAGGCCGCTGGCATGCCGCCTACTAGGTTGGATCGAATTGAACGCAACCTCCAGCACGATATCGGGTTTCACTTCGCGGTAACGGCCTTCATCCACTAGCGTGTTCTGCTTGAAATGTTCGGTTAACTCCGCAATTTCGACATCGGTTAGGCCGCTGTAGGCTTTCCCGATTGGTAACAGGTCGCCGGTTTCTTCGTCCCGCACCGCAAAGGTGTAATCGCTGAGCACATGATTTCGTTTACCATGGCCGAGCTCGGCCGCGACCACCACCACGTCCAGAGTGGCCAGCTCTTTCTTCAGCTTGAACCAGTACATCCCTCGTCGCCCCGGTGAATACGCGCTGTCCGGATCTTTAATCATCAATCCTTCGTTCGCGCGACGGCGCGCCTGCCGGAAGATGTCTTCGATTTCGGCAGCGGATTGAGCCGGAAAAACTTCCGCCACCTGAAATTGCGGCGGCATGGCCACGCTCCGCAGCAGCTGGCGCCGTTCTTTAAGAGGCGATCGCAGAACGGAGCGGCCATTTAGCCACAGCAAATCGAACGCAACAAATGACACCGGGACGTCGGCGGTCGGCGCCGCAAACAGATCGGCGCCTTCATTTTTTCTTCCTAACCGCTTTTGCAGATCGAAAAATGTCAGCTTCCGTCCCTCGGCAAAGGCAACGATCTCGCCGTCGAGGATAACATCGGCATCAAGTTTGGCGGCTTGCTCGGTCAACTCGGGAAATTGATCGGTAATCCGTCGCAGGTCCCGCGAGAAAATTTCCACCCGGTCTGTGCTCCGATGCAGCTGGGCTCGGATTCCATCGAACTTATCCTCTACGAAGACGGTCGGGGCGTGGTCTTCCGGCACGTTGTCTTCTGCGCTGGCGTGTTCATCGACAAATCGTTGCCAGATCGCTTCGGCAGTTGGTTCGGGACTGGCCAGCATCGATTTGATTGGCCGAAACAGCGACAACTCAGCGCGATTAAGTTCGTTCCGCGACGCCAAAACTGCCGTTGCGCCCACATCGCCTAACAGCATGTTCGCCTCCTGAACTTCCGGAAACGGTAGTTCGAACGCTTTTGCAATTGCTTCTTCTACCAATCCTTCCCTCAGACCGATTCGTAGGTCGCCGGTCAGGATCTTGACCAGATAAGCGCCTTCCAACGCCGAAACTTTCTCGAAACGGTTTTGAAGCAGCTCGGCCTTGGCGATGGGCCCGCGGGCGCGATGCAGGCTATCGAAAAGCTCGCGTGATTCGAGAATTGTGAACCGCTCCGGCCGGGTCCGCCTGTCGAGCACGTCGAAGGCGCTCTTTCCAGCGTCCCCATGGGTGTGGGCGATGCGATGAAATTCAGCCCGGCTGATTTTTGTAGCCGCCTGCAGCGCTCGAAACGTGACCGACCAGCCGACTTGCAAAGTGCGCGGATCGCTTTGGGCGAACGCCTTGCCGGTAAAATAAATCGTGGCGATTGGAAGTTGGTCGTCCGTTAGGCTGCGAAGGTATTCAGCCAGCAGCCGGATCTTTTCCAGTTTTGCCGGAACTGCCGCAATGGCTTCGCCCACCTCGGCGAACTTTCGAAATTCCGACGCGGTTTCAATTGCCGGGGTGGCCGGTGGCGGCACTGTCTCAGCGGGGGCAGGAGTTTGAGATAATTCATCCAATACCGCGCGCGAATCAGTGTTGGCGCTTTGAAGCGTCCCCAGCCCTAACTCCATTTGGTTTTCCTGGGTCAACGCCCATGCTTCGACGCCGCGTTCTCTCAAGTCGCGGGCGAATTCGGCGGCGAATCCATGCAACGTCAGCACCCGTCCCGGTTGCACCAATTCGACGTATCGAATGAGATCGGTGTAATCGGCGTGGTCGGAAAGAGGAAAGGCGGCGTCGACCTGGTAACGATAAATGGCGTTGGGATCGACTGCCCAGCCGCTGATCATCGCCACCCGTTTACGCGGAATTTTTTCCAGCATTCGCGATCGATTGGCGCTGGGAGGACAGATCAGAACTTTGCCGGCTACGTCGCCTGCGCGGTAACGAACATATTCGCAAAAATTCTGGCCAAACTGCTCGTAGATTTTTGTCATCTCATACACCGATCCATGTAACATCGGCGTCAGCCCGGCCCCGGTCAGCGAACAAAGAATCTCCTGGGCTTTGCCTAACGAATAGCCGAGCAGGACCGGAACACCGCCGTCATCGATCGTCTCGTGACAAAACGAAACGATTTGGTTTACGACTTGTTCGGTAGGAGGAAGCCGGTAACGGGGAAGCCCGTAGGTGGTTTCCATGATCAGCGTCTCAGCGTGTTTCCATTCGGCCGGTTCCGCGGATCTCCCCTGGCGCAATTTGAAATCGCCAGTGTAGAGAAGAGAATCGGCGCCGCTCTCGATCAGAATCTGGGCCGATCCGAAAATGTGACCCGCTGGTAGCAACGTCAGCGTGATCCCGCGGATGGTCTGCTTTTCGCCGAATGGCACGATGTGCTCCTTGCGTTCGCCGGGCATGCGGCTGCGCATCAGACGCGCCGTTTTTTCCGAGAGAATTATTTCTCCATGCGGCGCGATGTGATCGCTGTGCGCATGCGATACGAACGCAAATCTCTGCGCGTCCCACGGGTCCAACCACAAATCCTGGGCCGGCAAATAAACCCCGCGCTCGTACCGAACCTCAATCACATATCAAGGTACGCGGATCTGGGCGTTTCTGCCACGCTTCAAAGCACCAATCGCCAAAGCCGAAACTCCAAACCAACCATATAGAATTCCCCCAAGCGGGTGGGTTTTGCTCACCTGCGATTGCTGATTAAACCTTGGTGTTTCGTGGTGATTGGTGCTTGGGTTTCGATGCTTCGCGGTTCGTAATGGTTCCTCCCGCCGGGCTAGCATGGTTGACATGAGCCGCTTTCCTCGTCTTGACTAACGCAACATGAAGCGCGTGTTCGCTTTGGTCTCGGTCGCAATATTATCACTGTGCAATCTTTCCTGCGCGACACGCCAGGCCGCCCAACCGGTTCTTCTTCGCACCGTAAAACAATTGCCGGTCGCGCTCGATCCGGACTTCGAATTTCGCAAAACAAACCTGTTCCTGATTGCCGAACAGGCGCCGGAAACGCGTCAAACCAAGAAAAACAAAAAGGCGCGCTCGGGCGATTTTACGTCATCGAAAAGGCCCCCGAGTGCCGCGCAGGCGGCGTCGATCACGTTCGAGCGCCAGTACCGTTTATTCGGCGCGGTAACCGGTCTGGATCAACGCCAGCGCTTCGGGAATTATTTCGATTTCTTCTGGCGGGTGAAACGCCCGGCCGCAGTCACGGTGCGACTGGAATATCGCCAGGCAAAACTGCATGCTCACGTCCAGGCCCAGGAGGTCTCATATGAGGAAGCCCGCGGCAGCCATAAGACCGAGTTTAAAGTGGTGGGGGACGATTATTTCGATGGCGGCCGCGTAATCGCCTGGCGTTGTCTGTTGATCAACCAAGGCAAGATCGTAGCCGAAAATCGGTCGTTTTTGTGGAAATAAACGTGACCGGCGGCCGTCAAAAGACTTGGTGCGGGTAGTTTGACAGTTTCGCGCTCGCTCGATTACCTTTTATTAAGAAGTGCAGTCATCAATCCAAGTCGGCACCAATGGTCCGGCTGTTTGGGTGCGGCTCGAAGGAAAAGGGAGCTTCCTCAACAGCGGTAGCCTGAAGGAGTTTGCGCAGGAAATGGTGAACCGCGGTTACCGCGAGTTCATTGTCGACTTGCAGAATTGCGTCATGATGGACTCGACTTTCATGGGCACGCTGGCCGGGGTGGCGCTTCGGTTGAAGGAATTGGGTAACGGGCATTTGCATGTAGTTCATTGTGGGACACGCAGCCGCGAACTTCTGTCCGGTCTTGGTCTCGACCAGATCTTCGATATCCATGCCGGCGGAGTGGCTGCTCCGAAGTGTTCCGATCTGGATGGCGACGAAGCCGCGCATGTCTCCCCCGAACAAAAACGTGAACAGGCGCAGACAATGCTCGATGCCCACCAGGCACTTTGCGAGGCCGCTCCTGAGAATTTTACTCGGTTCAAGGACGTTCTCGATTACCTAAAACAAGACCTTCATCAAAAGAGCGCGACGAAGTAAGGTGGCGGCTTGGACATGTGGCCGTTCTTGTTTACTGGGCTGGTCGTCGCTCTGCTGGCCGGCTGGATTCTAACCGCTCGTGTTCAGGCGCGGCGGATCCGCAGCCTGGAACGATCCAAGGAAGAGATTCAGGTCGAGGAAACGTTAGTCTTCGACTTTCTTCATGGTCTGGGTGAGGCGTTTCGGGAAACAATCCGTCCCCACGACCTGCATCGGCTCATCGTCGAAGGCGCGACGCGAATCCTGGATGCTCACGGCGGCGCATTGTATCTGGCGGATCGCACCGGGACCAAACTAACGCCCGCATTCATTTCAAAGGGTTGCCCGCCGTTAGTCGAAGTGCCGCCGCACATCTTACAGCAGTCATCCGTTACGCCGGTCGCCCTCGAGAGTTTTCTTCGGTTGCATTCGGTAGTAGTCGGCGATGGCGTACTGGGGCGGGTTTGGCAAACCGGCCAGGCCGTTATTCTCAACGAAATGTCCGAGGCGCCGGAACTGGCCAAGTTGAAGGACAGCCCGCTCGCCACCGCTTCGGTGATGGCCGCCCCTCTGCTTTACGGGAAACAAAATATGGGTGTCCTGGCGCTGGGTAACGGGCGAATGGGCGCCCCGTTTACGCAAAGCGATTTCGTAGTGTTTAAATCCATCACCGAGCAGTCGGCCTTCGCGCTTTATAACGCGATCATCTATTCCGAGGCTAACGAGAAGAAACGCCTCGACCATGACCTGGAAATTGCGCGGGACATTCAACGCATTTTGTTGCCGTCGGTAGCGCCCGAAGTGCCGGGATTCGAGATCAGCGGGATCAACGTTCCTGCCCGACAGGTCAGCGGGGATTACTTCGATTACATAAAAGTGGACGACCAGCGGTTAGGCGTAGCCATCGCGGATGTATCCGGAAAAGGCGTACCCGCATCCCTGATTATGGCGATTTGCCGGAGCGTCTTACGAAGCCAGTCGGTTAATAATCCGTCGCCCGCGGATGTTCTGCGCCAGGTGAACCGCCAGCTTTATCCCGATATCAAGGAAGACATGTTTATCAGTATGGCTTACGTCATTCTCGACCCCGCTCAAAACCGGGTGACCCTATGCCGGGCCGGTCACGATGCCCCCTTTCTCTATAAACGCAGCACCCAAACCGTTACCCCGCTTAAGCCGCGGGGCATGGCGCTCGGCATTGACAGTGGCAGCGTGTTCGACAGATTAACTACCGATTTCGATGTCACGCTCGAGCGCGATGATTGCCTCGTTCTCTACACCGACGGTGTAACTGAAGCGTTGGATAGCGAAGGCCTGGAATTCGGGATTGAGCGAACGACTCAATCAGTTCGCGCCAGCGCAATGCACGGCGCGTCCGCGATAGTTACGCGGGTGATTGATGATGTTCGGAATTTTTCCGGAACCCAGCCGCAAAATGACGACATCACGTTGATAGCAATTCACAAAACATGACAAAAATTCCTGTTAAAGATCCTGAAAAACCGGGCCGGGCCGACGCGTCTCCCGGCTCTTCCGTTGCACCGGAAAATTCCGGTTCGGAAGAAGATGATCCCATGGCCGGATTACAGGCTGATCTCGATCGGTTCCGCGATCTGGCTATGCGCAGCCAGGCTGACTTCGAGAACTACAAGAAGCGTTGCGCCCGCGAGAAAGAAGACGCCATCAAGTACGCCAACAGTTCGCTGCTGGAACGGCTTCTTCCGGTGATCGATAATTTCGAGCTGGGGTTGGCTGCCGCGCGCGGGAAAGGGGAGGACAATCCCATCTATCAGGGGATGAGTTTGGTTCTCAAACAAATCAACGATTTCCTCACCGACAACGGTTTGCAGCCTATCGAGGCAGAAGGCCAGAAGTTTGATCCGAACCTGCACGATGCGATCGCCCACGAACCGAGCGATACCGTCCCGGAAAATCACATCATCCGGCAGAATCGCCGGGGCTATCGGTTCAAAGACCGTTTACTGCGGCCCTCCAGCGTGGTGGTTTCCAGCGGACCGGCCGGAGAATAGTAGCGCGAGCTTCCAGCTTGCGAAATAATCACAGGCAAGCTGGAAGCTTGCCCTACCATTCTGGCCTCCACTTTGCTTGATTCTCGTCACTAGTAACCTATCACTCATCACCGTTCGAAAATGGCTACTATTAAGAAGCGCGACTACTACGAGGTTCTGGCGGTGGAGCGGTCCGCGACCCCGGAGGAGATAAAGCGCGCTTACCGCAAACTGGCGGTTCAATTTCACCCGGATAAGAATCCCGACGATCCTCAGGCCGAGGAGAAGTTTAAGGAACTCGGTGAAGCCTATGACGTCCTGATGGATGCCGACAAACGCGCGGCCTACGATCGCTTTGGTCACGCCGCGTTTAGCCAGGGCGGTGGATTTCGCGGCGGAGGGTTCCACGATCCGTTTGATATTTTCCGCGAGGTGTTCGGTGGCGGTGGCGGGATTTTTGAGACGTTCTTCGGAGGCGGCGGAGTTTCCACCGAGGATAGTCAGCGCGGGTCGGATCTGCGTTATGACATGCAGATCACTTTGGAGGAAGCGGCGTTCGGCGCGGAAAAGGAGATTGAAGTTCGCAAGCTCGATACCTGCGGAAAATGCAGTGGCAGCGGCGCCGAGGCGGGGTCGCGCACTATAAATTGTCCAACCTGCGGCGGTCGCGGCCAGGTTATCAGTTCCCGCGGCTTTTTTCAGGTCTCGCAAACGTGTCCCCGGTGCCGGGGCCTGGGCGAGATTTTGGAAAAACCATGCCCGCAGTGTTCCGGCGAAGGGCGGATCGAGAAACCGACCCGGATCAAGCTAACGATTCCAGCCGGAATATCGAATGGCGCCCGCCTTCGTTCTTCGGGAAACGGCGAGGCCGGCATCCGGGGAGGAGCGCACGGCGATTTGTACGTCGTTATCCATGTCAAGGAACACCGGATTTTTCAACGGGACGGCGACGATCTTTACTGTGAGCTTCCAATCGCGTTTACTACTGCGGCGTTAGGCGGTGAAGTGGCGGTGCCGACATTGCAGGGCAAGGCCAGCCTTAAGTTGCCGGCCGGAACGCAGACCGCTCAGATGTTCAAGTTTCGCGGCAAGGGCATCACCAACATCAATGGCCGCAGCCATGGCGACTTGTTAGTCCGGGTCATCGTCGAGGTCCCGACCAAATTAAATGCCCAGCAGCGCCAAAAGCTGGAAGAATTCGCCGCTTTGTGCGGTGAAGAAAACGCGCCC
>DATFCK010000303.1:0-7548 GCA_035253185.1 Chthoniobacterales bacterium
AGATCGAATACACCGATCTGCCCGCCAACGAACTCCTCACCTGGTATGACATGTTTGCCACATCACCATTCGCGGCTTCAATGGTGACGCCTAACGATCCGGTGGTGAAAGAATTCGTATCGGAGGTCACCAAGCGGACCGGCGGAACCACTGCCGGCATCAGCGGCGGCGGACAGGAAATCTACCGGGTGATGAAAGCGATTTACGATTACATGTATGAAACTGGAATGCGCTACACCAGCGATGCCGGAGTTCCGACCAGGATCGGTGACGTCCAGACGATCGTGCAAAATGTGCGGCTGCCGCGCGACGTGATTATCACCAACGAAGGATTGTGCATCGAACTGGCTCTGCTGTGGTCGTCCATCATGGAACATCTCGGGTGTGAGACGACGATTGTGTTCCGCCCGGGCCACGCCTTCACCGTTGTCCGTTATGGCCAGGGCTCATCTGATTTCATTCCGATCGAGTGCACCGCGATCAGTCCAATGGCGGTCGGAGCGAAAGAAGCGGTGGCGTTCGATGACGCGATCAAGATGGCGGCCCAGGATCTCCAGCAGCAAAAGTATCAGATTTGGGTCAACGTGCAGAACTATCAGAAACAGGGTTTCCGCGCGCCTGAATTGCCTAACATCGAGATCGACAAGATCAAAAACATCCTGTCCGCTCGCTCCAATCATACCGCCGGGGCTTACGCTGGAGGCGCCGGCACCGGAGCCAAGGAGGTCGCATCATCCGGCCAGTTACGACAGGGTTATTATCGATGGGTGGGCGTTAACAATACCGTGTCGGTGGACGTGCCGGAGAACTGGACCCGAATGGAAAATTCGCCGGTGCCGGGAATGATTTTCACCGCCCAGGACATGCAAACATCGGTAGCAGTGAACATCTTTTACTATCCCAACCTGGCCACCGCACAGGACGCGATGGAAACCGCCAAGAAAGGAGTTTCCCGCGCCAGCGGCGGCAAGGTCAAAGTCACCAGCCAGCAACCAAAGGGCAACAGCGTCATCTACACCGGCACCACCTCTTTTCGTAACGGCAGCACCCAGTGGGTCGGGGTATTTGGTCCCTCTCGCCAGGGCGTAGTCGGATTGTTTGTGGGCGCAGCCAAAGGTTATTTCGAACGAAACCAGCCGATTATTCAGGATATCATTGGCTCGGCCCGCCTCGGAACGGATTCGTCCGGCAACGAAAACGCCAGCAATTAACCCGGCCTAACGATGCGGATCTATATGACGAAATTATTTATGGCAAAACATCATGTCACTGCCCGGCTGATCATGGCCGCGCTAATTGGAGTAACCGGACAGGCATGTCTTTACGCGCAGGACGCAGTTCGCACCCTGGAACGCACTTACGAATTCGACGAAGCCGGTAACGCCGACGTTATTTTTAACTTCCAGTTAGGCGCCGCTCAGTGGGCAAAATGGAAAGATCAATATGGTGATCATCCGGATTTAATGCTGCGAAATGTAAAATACGAAATGGCCGCCGCAGTGATCGACGATTTTTCACTGGAGAAAAATGACGTTCATCGTAAAGCCACCGCCAAAATCAAGGCCCGGGCCATGGCGAAATATCGCGGTGACGGCAAGTTCGAGATCCAGGTGCCGAAAAACATGAAGCTGGTTTCGGGATCAGGCCGGGAATGGGCGTTTACCAGCAGCGCACTGGAAGAAGGCGGGATAGTCAATATCACTGATCGGGCCAAGCTGCCGAGCAAGGCCCAAAATGCACATCTGACCACGGGTAACGACTACGATCTGCTGGTGTATTCGCTGGACGTTTCGCCCTCGAAACCGAAAACATTTCTCTACCTTGGGATATTGTCGCTCCTCGCCGCGGGCGGGGTAGGCGCAATGGCGTTTCGCAAGCCGGCCTAACAATCAATCGGAGGGACGAGCTCGTCTCGTCCCACTAATTCACCTTCCGGTTGCAATCGATAATGGGACGAAACTAGCTCGTCCCTCCGATTGCATTAGCGCGATGCGCTGGGATTCGTTCCATTCTTGATCAGAACCTTGCGTTCCGGATTATCCAGAGTTGCCCGAAAAATCGATGGCTTTTTGTCTTTTGGTGTTTGCGCCCCGAAAACAAACGCGGTGGCATCGATCCAGGCCGGGTGCCAGGCCAGCACTCCCCGTGGGGTTAGACGGGTGGCCTTTTCCGAGCCAATATCCAGCGCCCAGATCGATGGCGGCGGACCGTCCCAGTCCGGCATATTCGCCTCTTCGTCATCCATATCCACCTCCATCAGCATCTTTTTACCGTCGGTCGAAACCGCGAAACTGGATCCGCTGTTGAACGAGCCGCCCGGGAACAACGTTTTCAGCGTCCACTGCTTCTGAACGTTGCCATTCGCATCGATGAGATACAGGTTCGTTAGGTCTTGCGCGTAAATACCGCGCCCATCCGGCGCCCAGCAGTACGACCAGAGTGAATTCTTGTTCTGACTCTTCTTTACATAACGAAATCCGCTGCCATCGGCATTAACCAGTCCGAGGTGCCAGTCGGCATCACTCCAAATGCTGAACAAGATGTGGGCACCATCCGGCGACCACACCGCGCGCTGACAATTGTCGCTCGGGATTTCCTTCTTGAACACGGTCACCTTCTTTGTCGCCACATCAGCCACCGCGATATGGCGTACCAGATCCTTATCACTGGAGGAATCGGTATGAAACGCGATGCGTTTTCCATCAGCCGAAATGTCTGGCCCGGTTCCTTTGCATATTTTGCTGGCATTGGAGCCATCAGCATTCGCAACCCAGATTTCGGTTCCACGCTCGAATGCGATTCGTTGTTGCGATGCAAATGCGCAACCCGCCGAAGTCAAAAAAAAACAGAACAACAGCCGAAGACGAGTCATGGTGCAAACGCTATGTGACTCTCACCGGCCAGAGCAAGCAGGAACGAACTTGCGGCGGCAAACTTCACAGCCGCTTCGTCATTATGACTACTCGTGGATGAACCTTGAACCCGTGCCGAAGATAAAAGCGCCTGGCCGGCTTATCCTTTTCCGTCCCGAGCGCCACTTCGCTGACCTTCTTCGCTTTGATTCTTCTGAATAACTCAATCAAAAGTCGGCTTCCGACGCCGCCGCGCTGTTCGCTGGCCCGCACACACATTTCCTTAAGATAAAATCTTCTCTCATTTTCCCATTGCGAAATAACGCCATACGCAAATCCGAACAGCTCACCCTCCGCCTCGGCGACGACTCCACAAAAGTTGGGATCGGCCAGGGATTCGGCGATATGTTTCGCGGCAGTTCTGAGCGTCCAATTTCCATTCCAGGGTGCGCGATTAAACACTGCCGCGTAAAGGCGGGCGCATTCCGAAACACGATCTTTCGAAAGCCGTTTCACTTTCATACCGAATGGTTGTTGCCGTGCGTTCTTGCCGGTCGCATTCTTTTACTCGGAACCGGGTATTTATCCAGTTTTCCCGATTGCACTCAGGATGGTCGTGTCGTTAACCTCGGCGAATGAAGATACTCATGCGGATTCTTGTCGGCGTTATCGGACTTGTGGTGATCATTCTCGGGTTGAAACAGATTTACAAAGGCGTCGGCCAAATGACCGGCAAGGCTTCACCGGCGGCTCAGAAAGCCGGCGAAGTGTATACCTCGACTGAAAACGGCTATTCGCATCGGGTGCCGGCAAATTGGGAAAGCAAACCGAGCCCACAGGCGGGGGTGGCGAGCATGTTCGTGGCTCCGAGCAGCTCCGGTCTCGCCAGCAATATGGTAACTACCGTCGAACCGTATGACGGCAGCCTGACCGACTATATCGCGGCTAACAAGCAGGCCGTAAGCGCAGCCGCGCCGAACGCAAAGTTTCTGTCCGACGCCGAGTTTGCAACCGATGCCAAGGTGAATGCGCACAAGGTAAAATTACAGAACAAGATGAACGACATCGACCTCGCCCAGACGATGTACTTCTTCGACGCACCTAACGGCCGCAAAATCATTGTGACATGCAGCTCACCGGCAAAATTTGGGAACGATCTCGAGCCGTTGTTCGATGATTGCATGAAGACATTTGCGGTGAAATAGGGTCGTGCTTTGCTTGTGAGGCAAACATTGTGTCTGCGCTTCCCAAACCGAATGCAGGCAGGAATTGGGATTGGAGACCGGCGCTACAACAGAAAAACCGGGCGCCGAGGTCGATATCGGGTAGGCCCTAGCACAGACTTGTCTCGTCACGAAGCGCTGGTAGCGGCGATTCACCGAATCGCCATGGCCATGGCCGTTCGGTGAACGGCCGCTACCAATCTGGATCAGGATTCAAGTCGGACAGTCCCATTCCTATCTGCATTCCAGCGCAGGCAGAATGCGTGCGCCACGACACTCTGGTCGTTTTTAGAATTCAGCTTCTAGCCTCAATATCGTAAAATCCTGCTTCGATGCCGGATTCGACTGCCAGTTCCAGATTTCAACAATTCGCCGGCTACGAAGTCGAAGGCGAACTGGGGCGCGGCGGGATGGGCGTGGTTTATCTGGCCCGCCAGCTCAAGCTCAACCGCCGCGTTGCGTTAAAGACCCTAACCGGTCATTACGGCAAGGAGGAACTTCAACGTTTTCTGGCCGAAGCCGAAACGGCCGCCGGATTGCATCACACCAACATTGCGCAGATTTACGAGGTTGGTGAGCACGACGGCGTTCCATTCTATTCGATGGAATACGTCGAAGGCGGCTCGGTCGCCGATCGGCTTCGCAAGGAACTGCCAAATCCGCGCGATGCGGCGCAGCTCATGATCCTGGTCGCCCGGGCCCTGCATGTCGCGCATCAGAACGGCATTGTTCATCGCGACATGAAACCGGCTAACGTCCTGTTGGACCCGGACGGAGTGCCAAAAGTCGCGGACTTTGGCATTGCCAAACGATTGAAACAGGACAGCCAGCTCACCGTGTCCGGCGCGGTAATCGGAACGCCGACCTACATGGCCCCGGAACAGGCCAAGGGCACCAGCCGTCATGTCGGCCCGGCCGCCGATGTCTATTCGTTAGGGGCGATTCTGTACGAAATGCTATCCGGCCGTCCGCCGTTTCTGCCGGAGGAAAGCGAGACCGCCATCATGGTTCGTGTTTTAACCGAAGATCCGGTGTCACCGGCGTTTTATCGCCCGGATATTCCGCGCGATCTGGAAGTGATTTGTTTGAAGTGTTTACAAAAAGATCCGCGCGATCGTTATCCCAGCGCCGCCGCGTTCGCTGAAGATCTTCGGCGCTATCTCGATGACGAACCGATTGTGGCGCGCCCTCCGACGCGACTGGTCCGCACCGTAAAATGGGTGCGACGGAATCCATGGAAAGCGGTAGGACGGGCCGCGTTACTCGTGATTTTGACTCTCGGCGTCGATCGCCTTGTTCGTTGGGAACTCTACGAAAGGAATCGATTCGAATATGCAACGGAAATCGACACGATTAACGGCCAACTTCTTCCCAATTCCAAAATCTCCGAAACTGCGGCAGCGCGGCATCAGGTCACGTATAAGTTTTCACGCCGCGGTCGTTTCGGCCCGGTGACGCGGGTCGATGCGGTCAATGCTCGCGGGCATCCCGCGGCAGTGCTCAGTTTTTTTGGATACGACGTCCTGCCCAATTACGTAGATGGCATAACGGGCGCGCAGAAGACGGATGACAGGCGGCGAGAAACGACCGCAATCCAAATCATATTCCACGACAAAGAAGTGGTCGAACACATCGGTCTCGATGCGAATGGCCGGCATATCTGGAAGATGGTGTTCGAACGGATCGGCGGCTCAAACACCCGATCCATTCGGGCGCGTTATCTCGGCGGCCGCGGTTTCGACCTTGGATCGAGACAGGGAGAAGCGTCACTCACAGAGCTTGAGCGCGACGAAAATGGGCGGGATGTCCGCGCCCGTTTCTCCACCAGCAGCGGCCTGCCAGCGGTAAATGCGGAGAAGGTTTATGGTTACGATATCGCTCGAGATAATAACGGACGAATCGTTAGGGTAATGAATATCGGAAACGACGGAAAGCCGGCGGCTAACCGGACGGACGTCGTCGGTTTACAATTGAGCTGGGATGAGAAAGGGCGGTGCACTCGCGGCGCATATCTGGATGTAAACGGAATGCCCACTACCATAAACGGCGTGGCCGCACTCGAGTATCGCTACGACAACTTCGGTAATCTGATCCAAATGCGCTCGGTTAACGATAAAAACGAGTTGGTAAACACCCAGGGAGGTGGCGCTCAAACCGATTACAAACGCGACGAATATGGTCAAATCATTGAAGAAATCGCGGCCGGTCTCGATCCCTCGGGCCGGCTGGTTCCGCAGCGGCGGCGGCTTTTCTCATACGATGAGTTCGGATACCCGGCCGAGGTTCAGCTCATTGGCCGGGTATCGCTGCGCTCCAAATACAAGTGCGACGCGGTAGGCAATGTTGTCGAGGAACAAAACCTCGATTCGGCCGGGAAGCCGGCGGCCGGCCCCAGAGGCTGGGCGATTCGCCGGGTTCAATACAGTAACCTAACGAATCCCCCCGGCTGGCGCGAGGAAGAAACATATTTCGATGTGCACGGTCAGAAGACCTTCTGTGATATAGGCCATCATCGGCAAGTGACCGATTTTGATCAAAACGGAAATATCCGGCGGGTTGCGTTCGAGCAGAACGATCCGGCCAAGTACCATTACTTTCGTTACGTTTCGGAGGTTGACTACGATGGCCGGGGCATTCTTCGGAAAAGCCTGATTCGTTACGAAAACGAGAAAGGCGAGCTGGCACTTGAATCGGGCCGCGCGTTCACCGGCGTCGAAACGTTTTATGAGCTGGAACAAGGAACCGAACGCGAAATTTTAGAGTGGAAATTCGGATGCGACGTCGCGGCACTCGGGGCGCCGGTTTATCGCACTGAAACCGAACGCCATAAAACCGGCGCCCGAAAACGTATCGTACGACAGGCATGCGACGAGAACAGGCAGCCGCTGAAAATCGTATCAAATGGAACCGCGGCTCGATTTGAGCAGCAGTTTGATGAGATCGACCAGCTGGAGCGGATCAACGAGACCGGTTTCGATGAATCGGTTGTCGGATTCAGTAGCCGTGAAGCGAAGTTTAGTTCGGGTAGTCTGGCCAGCGTTACTCATCACCGGCAGGACGGAAGCCAGCTCGATTCGGTAGGCGTTTTTGTTAAGGCCATTATCCCGGAACAACCTAAGGCAAAGGAACTTCAGGTAGGCGATCAATTGGTGATGGCAAATGATCAGCCCATAACCAGCGCCTATGGCTGGGTGTTCGGCAATTTTCGGGGAGGATGGATCGAGGTTGTGCGCAGCGGAAAACGGATCCGTATTGAAGGATTCCAGGAAGGCGCACTTGGGGTGACGCTGGAAGATCGGGCCACGGATCTAAGGCCAACGCCCAACCGCCCGAATAATTGAGCGGTAGCGGCGGTTCACCGAACCGCCATGGCTGGAAGAAACGACCAAGGCGAATTGTGGTCGATCGGGCTGCCGACCCGCCCCGGCAGATACCGCGATCATCGGCCAACTGACAGGCTTGACCTGACGGCC
>DATFCK010000304.1:0-14745 GCA_035253185.1 Chthoniobacterales bacterium
GTTGAACCGTTAAATGGTTAAATCGTTGAAGCGGGCGATTGTTCATCAACCGTTCACCGTTCACCATCTGTAACCCGTCATTCGCTTGCCGAGCCGTAGCCTTGTGCGAAGGCAGGTCATTCGTGCTTCGTCATTCGCGTCCGGGGCGCGAGTCATCGGCCCGAATCGCACATCGCTTCAAAATCGCGTCAATTGCTAAATAATAAGTTGTGAGCGGCGCGAAATCATTTTCTGCCGAGGTGCGGCGCCGGGCGTTTCAGCCGGTCGATAACGCGACATTAATCTTTTTCCGGGTCGCATTCGGTGCCCTCATGTTTTGGGAGGTCACTCGTTATTTTTCCGACGGATGGATTGCCCATTATTGGATAAAACCACGCTTCTTTTTTACCTATTACGGATTTTCCTGGGTCCATCCGTGGCCGGGTTACGGAATGTACATTCATTGGGCGATTCTCGGATTGCTCGCCTTGTTCGTTGCCGCCGGTTTCCTTTATCGCTTGAGCGTCGCCCTCTTTTTTCTGGGTTTCACCTATTCGTTCCTTCTCGATCAAACCAATTATCTCAACCACTTCTACTTCATCTGTCTTCTTAGTTTCCTTCTGATTTTTCTTCCGGCTAATCGTGCTCTGGCAATTGACGCCGGCATGCGGCCAGCTTTGCACTCTGAAACCGCGCCGGCCTGGACCCTGTGGTTGCTTCGGGCGCAGGTGGGGGTCGTTTATTTTTTCGCCGGAATTGCCAAGCTCTCGCCCGACTGGTTGCGGGGAGAAACGGCACGCGCGTTTCTCAGCCAGGATGGCCAGTTGATGTTGACCATCCCGCTGATCCGCGCCGAATGGATGCCCTGCCTGTTAACTTACGGCGGGCTCTTGTTCGATTTGCTCATCGTACCCGCCTTGCTTTGGCGGCGGACGCGCATCGCGGCTTTCGGTGTCGCGGTAATTTTTCATTTACTGAACGCGCGCTTATTTTCCATCGGCGTTTTCCCCTGGCTCAGCATTGCCGCAACCACGCTGTTTTTGTCGCCCAGTTGGCCGAGAAAATTAGCGGCGGTTATTCTGCCGGCTCGCGCCAGCGCGGTTCCGGCCAAAACGCCGCCACCCAGCGAGCGCAAACAGATGATCATATTGAGCCTGGCCGGATTGTATGTCGTTGTTCAACTTCTCGTGCCGTTACGCCAGTTTCTCTATCCCGGCTCGACCGACTGGACTTACCAGGGTCACCGGTTCAGTTGGCGGATGTTGCTGCTTGATCGGTTTGCCACCAGCGAATTTTTCGTAACTGATCCTAACGCCGGCACGACTGCCCGCATAGACCCCGCACAATTTCTCACGCCCAGACAGGTTTCCAGGATGGGGCCGCGACCGGACATGGTCTTGCAATTTGCTCACTATCTGGCAGCGGTTCTGCCGCGGGCCGGTCCCAAGCCACTGCAAGTCAGGGCCCGAGTTTTGGTGTCCTTGAATGATCGCGAGCCGCAATTATTGGTCGATCCTAACGTCGACCTTGCCGCGGAGAAACGCAGTTTGCGGCCGGCCAAGTGGATTCTACCGAGGAGCACTAACGACGTTAAATAGCTCGCCATCGGGCAGCCCGAAGGCATTCGGGGTTAAATCGGTAGTCCCGCGGTCGCGGAACCTAGGCATCATGCGCCATTCGTCATCCGTCATTCGCGACGATTGCCGTCGCCTGTCATCGGCACAAACCGCACATCGATCAGCGCCGTCTGCCGCATTTGACCGTTCTGCTTTTGAACGATGTAAAGTTCCTGAGCTAAACGCGGCCCGACTGGAATAACCATTCGCCCGCCTTCCTTGAGCTGATCGACCAAGGGCTGGGGCACATGATCGGGCGCGCAGGTGACGATGATCGAATCGAACGGCGCATGCTCCGGCCATCCTTTGTATCCGTCGCCCGCTTTCACGTGCACATTTTTATAGCCTAACCGCTGCAAAGTTGCTTCGGCGCTTTTAGCGAGCGGCTCGACAATCTCAATCGTGTAAACATCCGCCACCAACCCGGACAAAACGGCGGCCTGATATCCGGACCCGGTTCCGATTTCGAGAATTCGGTGGTTAGGCTGAGGCTTCAGCTGTTCGGTCATCAATGCTACGATGTAGGGCTGGGAGATGGTCTGATCGTGACCGATGGGCAATGGTCCATCGTCATACGCTGCGGCGCGCCATTTTTCGGGAACAAATTCGTGCCGCGGCACGTTCCGCAACGCACCTAGCACCTTCTCGTCCTTTACCCCGCGCGCGGCGATCTGCTCCTTCACCATCTGCTCCCGTTGCGCATCAAAATCCCGGGCGAGCGTGACGGACCGATCACACGCACTTATTAAGGCGAGCGAAGCTAGAACAATCGGCCAGTTCGTGACGCGAGCCACGCAATACACTGTGGTCATTCCAGGGGAAGTCGAGCAATGAATCAGGGCCACTTCGGTTCATACCCTCGCGACACGACCATGGCGATTGAGGTCCAGCCTTCGCACGGGGCTCCGGCTCGGCAGGCAATCGCCGCTACCGTGCGACGCAAATTCTTGGTGTCCTTCGTGCCCTTCGTGGTTAATTTCACCCGCTTTTATGCAGGAAGACCGCAAAACGTTGGAACAACGCTCCCAAATGACTGACATCGAGCGGCTGCGCCATTCGGCCGCGCATGTGCTCGCGACCGCGATTTTGCGGATCTGGCCGGAAGCCCAATTCGCCGCCGGGCCGCCGGTTGAAAACGGCTTTTATTATGATGTCGATCTTCCGCACCGGATTTCGCCCGACGATTTCGAGAAGATCGAGGCGGAGATGAAAAAGGAGATCAAAGCCAACCATCCGTTCGAACGAATGGAAGTTACGCGACAGGAGGCGCTCGATCTGGGACGCAAAGGCCGGCTGGCGGCGTTAGGCGATCGCAAGGAGCCCAGTAAGTTCAAGCTCGATATCATCGAAAACATCCCGGAAGGCGAAACGATTTCGCTCTATCGCAACGGCGATTTCATCGATTTGTGCGCGGGACCGCATGTGATGCGCACCGGAAATGTCGGCGCATTCAAACTAACGAGCGTCGCCAGCGCTTATTATAAGGGTGACGAAAAGAATCCGCAGCTCCAGCGGATCTACGGCACCGCGTTCAAAAACAAGACGCAGTTGGATGAGTATTTCGCGATGTTGGAGGAAGCGAAGAAGCGCGACCACCGCAAACTCGGACGCGATCTTCAAATCTACGTCATCGATGACGACGTCGGCCCCGGATTGCCGCTGTGGCTGCCGCACGGCGCCGCCATGATCGAAGAACTGGAGAAGCTGGGGAAAGAAACGGAGTTTGCTGCCGGCTATCAGCGGGTAAAAACACCGCACATCGCGCGCGAAAGTTTATATCTGAAGAGCGGGCACCTTCCCTACTACGCGGAGTCGATGTTCCCGCCGATGGAGCTCAAATCGGATACTGGATCCTCGATTCTCGATTCCGGATCAAGCGTCCAGCATCACGCATCCGGCATCGGGGCGCAGCGCGACGTAGATCGCTATTACCTCAAGGCGATGAACTGTCCGCATCATCACAAATTGTTTGCGGCGGTGCCGCGGAGTTATCGCGACTTGCCACTGAGATTTGCCGAGTACGGGACCTGTTACCGATACGAACAGAGCGGCGAATTGTTTGGGCTAATGCGGGTGCGCTCGATGCAGATGAATGACGCGCACATTTACTGCACCCCGGAGCAATTCGAGACGGAGTTTAATGCCGTGAACGAGATGTATCTCAAATATTTCAAACTGTTCGGGATCGAGAAATATCTGATGCGCTTTTCCACCCACGACCCGGCTAAACTCGGGCAGAAGTTCGTAAACGAGCCTGAGCTTTGGAAAAAAACGGAAGACATGACGCGCAACGTATTGAAGAGCTCGGGTATCAATTATGTGGAAGTGCCTAACGAAGCTGCGTTTTACGGGCCGAAAATTGACGTCCAAGCCTGGAGCGTAATCGGCCGCGAATTTTCCATCGCCACCAATCAGGTCGACTTCGCCCAACCGCGCAATTTCAATCTCCGTTACAAAGATCGCGATAACACCGAGAAGCTACCGATCTGCATTCATCGCGCCCCGCTCGGCACTCATGAGCGATTCATCGGGTTTTTGATCGAGCATTACGCCGGCAACTTCCCGCTCTGGCTGGCGCCGGAACAGGTCCGAATCCTGACGATCGGCGAGGATGTTCCGCTGGTTGAATACGCGACCAGGATTCATCAGGAACTTCGTTCGCACGGCGTTCGCGCCGAGCTCGATCCAGGCACCGACAAGATTAACGGCAAGATTTTGCGGGCCGAGGAAATGAAAGTGCACACCATGTTGGTGATCGGAAAGCGCGACATGGAAGCCAATGCGGTCAGTGTGCGCGTGCACGGCAAAGGCAATCTCGGAGCCAAACCGCGAGATGAAGTGATTGCTGAGATGCTTGCCGCGATCAGGGAGCGGCGCAGCAACTAGAAGGATTTCGCGCCCATTTTCGAATCGGCTGGGTTGGGCGAGAATTATAGAACCGCAGTTTCGCCAAACCTGCGATACAGCAAACTGGCAAGTCTGCCTTACACCCTAACCGCAGACGTCCGGCGAAGTCCCGATTGATGGTTAGGCCGCGCGACGTTTGCGAGCCGCCCGCAGCAATAAACCGCCACCGATAATCAGCATCGCGACAGTGCTTGGCTCCGGGATCGCAACCGGCTCGCCATAGATGAAGTCGTCCATCGCCACCACATCAACAATGGTGCCATTCTGATCGACCGCGCCCGGGCCGAGCGGCGCGTTTCCAGCCAGGATTCTCACACTGGAAATGACCGGCGTCGGATAGGAGATGCCAACAAACGAGAACGTCTGGTTGCCCTTCAGGTTCGGGACATAAAACGTTCCGAGCAGCGAATGAGCGACGTCGAACAACTGGATGGCGGTGGCGTTGGCCAGGTCCACATCGGTGAACACCACGCCGAAACCGCGAGTAAGACCCGGCGTGTTAGTGCCAGGCACAAAGAAATTGATATCGGTGATATTACTGCCGAGCGACGTGAACAGCCGCTCCGCGCTGAACGTGGCAAAAGTGTTGGTGTAACTCGAATCAATGTTACCGAATCTCAGAGCCGCCGGCTGTCCCGGGCCGGTGTCGGTAGTTGCGCCACTGACCTGGAAACCGGTGCCTGGCGTCGAAAACAGAACACCGCGGGGCGAATTCACATTAAAGAATGTCGGGGGCAACGTATTCGGCGCTGCGAACATTGCCGGGGTTCCGTCCCAGTTGATTTCCCGGCGCAACCCTCCGAATGAGCCATTGGCTCCGGCAGCGGTTCCGCCGCCCAAATCCTCCCGAAAAGCGTCCCGGGTGCCGGTGATATCAGCGGCGGTAGTCCCGGTGGCGGTCCGGACTGTGACCTGGGCAGAAACCGAGGAAGCAAATGTGAACAGGGCGAGGCTAAGGCTAAGGCAGCCGATGAGTGGGGCTTTTTTCATGGGGTTGCTCCAATTTTTCCAACTATTCAGTTGAGTCTGATTAGACCTGACATTTACAAGTCCAACTCCGACCATTTGTGTATCGGAGCAGGCCATCTCATTGCGCGTGTAACCAGGACCTATTTTAATTACAAACCTAAGAATCACCGGACCATGGATTTACGCTCTGCGCTTAAGAAGTATTTCGGCTACGACCAATTCCGGCCGCTTCAGGAGGAAATTGTCACCGATGCGCTGGCCGGGCGCGATGTGCTGGCCCTGATGCCGACCGGCGGCGGCAAGTCGGTTTGTTTTCAATTGCCGGCCCTTCTTCGCGACGGTCTCACCATCGTCGTGTCGCCCCTTATTGCGCTGATGAAAGATCAGGTCGACGCTCTTCAAGCCAGCGGCATCGCGGCGACGTTTCTCAATTCGACGCTGGCAGCTGAGGAAGCCCGGCATCGCTGGGCCGGCTTGCATCGCGGCCAGTACCGCCTGCTTTATGTGGCACCTGAACGCCTAATGCTGGAAGGGTTCCTGGATCGTGCCCTCAATTGGAACATCGCGCAGATCGCAATCGACGAAGCGCATTGCATCAGCGAATGGGGACACGATTTCCGCCCGGAATATCGCGAGTTAAAAAAGTTGCGAACGCAGCTGCCGGACGTGCCGGTCATGGCCCTAACCGCGACCGCCACGGAGCGAGTCCGGACCGACATTCTGAAGCAGTTGAAATTGCGCGATCCCCGCTGTTATGTCGCGAGCTTCAACCGCCCAAACCTGACTTACCGCGTCATTCCGAAGGCGTCGCCTAACGAACAACTGTTAGAAATCGTGCGGAGCAGGCCGGACGAAAGCGGAATTGTTTATTGCGCCAGCCGGAAAACGGCCGAATCGGTCGCGAAGAAACTTCAGGAGGCCGGCATCGAAGCCAGCGCCTATCACGCCGGAATGGAAGGTTCGCAGCGGGCGCGCGTCCAGGAAGATTTCCTCCGAGACCGCGTGCGCGTGATCACCGCCACCATCGCCTTCGGAATGGGTATCAACAAACCCAACGTCCGGTTCGTGGTTCACTATGATCTGCCCAAAAACCTGGAGAGTTATTACCAGGAAACGGGTCGCGCCGGCCGCGATGGGTTGCCCGGCGAATGCGTCCTGCTTTTTAGCGCCGGAGACGTGGTGAAACAAAAGCGATTCATCGAGGACAAACCCGAATCCGAACAAGAGATCGCGCACCAGCAGTTACGCACGATGGTGGGATATGCCGAGACCCGCGAATGCCGGCGGGTAACGCTGCTGCGGTACTTCGGCGAAGATTTATCCGTGGAATGCACCGGCTGCGACAACTGTCTTGAACCCCGCGAGACGTTCGATGGCACGATCGTCGCCCAAAAATTCTTATCCTGCGTTCATCGGGTGCAACAAAAGAGCGGATTTCCGTTCGGGCTCAACCATATCGTTGATGTTCTGGCCGGAGCGGACACGGAAGCGATCCGGCAACGTGGACACAACTCGGTTTCCACTTACGGCATCGGCTCGGATCTGCCACGTGGTTCATGGCAGGCCATCGGACGCGAATTAACCCGACTGGGACTGGTGGCCACCGCCCCGGGGAAATTCGCAACATTGCAATTAACTCCATCTGGCTTAATCGCGCTTAAGGAACGGCGGCCGATTACTTTGACCAAGCTGTCGGAAACGACGAGCGCAAAACGGCCAAAGAAAGCCGCTGGAGAAATTGAATGCAACGAGGAATTGTTCGAGCAGCTCCGGCAATTACGCCGCCGGCTGGCCGACGAACGTGATGTGCCGGCATTCGTCATTTTCTCCGATGTGTCACTGCGGGAAATGGCGCGCGACTGCCCGACGACGTTAGGCCAATTCGAACAAATTCAGGGCGTGGGCAAACAGAAGCTCAAAGATTTCGGAGAAATCTTCACTACCGCGATCTCAGACTTTCTGAACAACAACCCGAGGTAACGCAGCAGCTTGCTCAAGGAGCGGCGGTTTTCAACCGCCGGTTAAAGGTTGTTAGGCGGCCGGCAAGCCGCAACTGTGGCAAGTTTCGAACTTGCCTTTGGTTCAGTGGGCCCGGCGCGCGAGCTGCACCTTTGCCGGCGACCTGGAGATCGCCGCTCCTTGAACCTTGGCTAGGTGGCCGGAGCCTCTTCAGTCGAAGCCGTGCCGATTCCTTTTTTAGCCAGCAAATTCGCCACCGCTTCTTCCAGATCGGCAATGCCAACTGGCTTGCGCAGATAGGCGTCGCCACATAAGGCCAGCGCTTTCTGTTGTTCGGTGTCGCTGGCATAGGCCGAATAATAAAGGACACCAACGTCCGGCTGTACGCTGCGAAGCTGCTGACAAAGTTCGATGCCGGTTCCGTCTTCCAGCCGGATATCGAGAATGAAGAGATCAAACTCAATTTCTCGGGCCAATTGCATGGCCTCGGCCACGGTGCCAGCGGTCATCACCCCGTATTGCGCGTCGCCCAGCACGGCCGCCATCAACAATCGTGTATCCTGATTGTCGTCAACGTGCAGAACGCGCGCTTTGGTCTTCTTTGCCATCGGCAGCACTAAAATCCGAAATTTCGCCCGTCATGCAAGTGCAACCGGCATAAAGCCGGAACCTCCAAGCACCAAGCTCCAAACTCCAGGGAAACTCCAATATTCAAACTCCAACGATGCCACGCCAGCCGCGTTAGTTGAAGTTTGGAGTTTGGATATTCCCTGGTGCTTGGTGCTTGGGATTTGGTGCTTCCGGGCCCATGGCCGGTATGAGGTTGAATTTCCACCTCCACTCGTGGCATGGTAAGGTAATGACTCCCACCGGACCGGTTGCCTAACGATGTCGATACTTGCAGAACCCGAAGCCGCTCAGTCACCGGCGGCGGCACCTCCAAAGAGGCGCCAATGGTGGAAACGCCGCGAATTTCTGTTCATCAGCATCGGCGTGCATCTGCTGTTTGGAGTCGGCGCAGGCTATTTGGTCGTGTCGCGGTATTCGGCGGCACGAAAGCTCACCTTTAACGCTGGACCGAAATCGCCTAACGCCAGCGAACGCGCGATTCAACACCGCGTGCAAATGCAGGAAAAAATGAAAAATGCGCCGGCGGCAATACCGAAACGCGTGCTCAGCACCGGCGCGGCCAAAATTACGTTGCCGCCTCTGCCTGACATCGCCGGACCAAAGAATGCCACTCCACCTCCTTTAATGGCCGCAGCGGGTCAAAACGCAAAATTCGGTTCGGCCCCGGCAACCATGGGCGCGATTGGCGGCACCGGTTCCGGGGCCGCGATCAATTTTTTCGGAATCAAAGACAAGAGCAACAGCATCGTGATCATGATCGACGTCTCCGATTCCATGTTTACCCGCACCGGTGATGCCGAATCGGGCAAGCTGCTCAAGCACGGAAAAGATCAAAATTTTCAGACTGTTCGCGACGAAGCAATTCGGCTGGTCGAAAGTCTCGCGCCGGAGATTCAATTTGGAATTGTTCGCTGGTCCGGTGGGGCGCGTACCTGGAAGCCGGAGTTAGTCCCCGCTACTGAGGAAAACAAGAAAGCAGCGATCGAACATATTCAAAATGAGGTCGACATGAAAACGGCCAAGCCGCAGAAGGGTCAAGCGGGCGGTACCCGCCACGATCTGGCAATCCAGGCGGCGTTCGGGTTGAAGCCCCAGGTGATTTACATGTTAACGGACGGGAACGCGACAATTTCCCAACCCGGAGGCGGATTACAGCCAATTCCGCCCGAGGAACTGTATAAGGCGGCCGCCGAAGGTCAGAAAAATCTCCGTACTTCGGCCAAGCTCCATGTCATCTACTATGTGACCGGGGACGAAAGAGAAGACGAACGCCAGATGCTGCGAAATTTATCGGCGCGAAATGGCGGAAGTTTTATCTCGGTAAAAGCGAAGGGACGCAAGGGATAACAGCGGGCGGCGCGCGCTGCTGATGTTAAATTGTTAAAACCGTTACCTTGTTAAATCGGGTAACAGTCCAACGATTGAGCGATTTAACGATTTAACGATTCGCCTCCCCGCCCTCTCCACAGGAAATAAATCGGCACCCCGGTTAGCACGATCAAAACCCCGATACCGGATGTGGCCGGGGCCAGCCAAGCCAGATCGAAAGTCAGTAACGCGGCCAACACGATCGAGAAAATCGGCACCACCGGATAACCCCAGGTGCGGTAGGGTCGTTCCATATCCGGAGATTTTTTTCGAAGGACGATAACTGCCGCGACTAACAAGACGTAAAACACGAGATCGGCCGACACAATGTATTCCAAAAGCTGCGTATAAACGTTGCCATAACTGGTCGCGCCGGTAGTCGGATTGGTAATGATGGTTCGCGGCAGGGTTAACAGCGCGGTCCAAATCCCCTGCGCCAGCAATGCGGCGGCCGGCACATGGAATTGATTGGTTATGGCCACCCGCTTGAAAAACAAACCATCACGCGCCATGGCGAAGTAAACGCGGGCGCCGGCCAGGATGAGACCGTTGTTACAACCAAAGGTAGAAATCATGATCGCTGCCGCCATCGCCAGCGCCCCCGGATGCCCGAACACCGAGTTCATCATCGCCACTGCCACCCGGTTTTGGGGCGGGTGTTGAATCCCGCCTAACGGCAGGACCGCTACATAGGCCAAATTTGCCAGCACGTAGAGCACAACTGTGATCCCGCAGCCATAAAGCAGCGCCCGGGCAAGATTCCGGCCGGGGTCACGAACCTCGCTTCCCAGAAAGGTAATGTTCGTCCATGCCGTCTGCGCAAAAACGGGGCCGACCATTGCCTTACCAAACAACACTGCGAGAGCCAGACCGCCGGTGAGGGTTAGTCCAGGCTGGGCCAGTTGCGGGCTCCAGCCGTTCGCGGTTGAATCCCACCAGGAGGATGCGCGGGCGGCCGACGAAGCGCTCCAGCCCAAGCTGAGTCCAACCATGATCACCAAACCGAGCGCAACCGATTTGGTTAGGGTAAATGTGTTTTGAACAAGCCGCCCCACTTCCAATCCGCGAGTATTGGTCCAGGTTAACAACGCGATCAACAGCACGGCCACCAGTTGTTCGGTCGACAAGCTGATCCCATAACGGCTTGTCAGTGCGATGGGGTGAATTAGATAATGATCGGCCGAGACGAACGGTGCGAACACGCCAAGAAATTTGGCAAACGCAATGGCAACGGCAGCAATTGTTCCGGTCTGAATAACCAGAAACAGCGTCCAGCCATAAAGAAATCCTAACGAAGGACCGTAAGCTTCCCGCAGAAATACATAAACACCGCCTGCCCGCGGCATCATGGTAGCAAGCTCGGAACAGCAAAGCGCCCCGGTGATGGTGAGAAGACCGGCCACCGTCCATGCCAGCAACAACCACCCCGGCGCCCCGGTTAGGCGAGCTGACTCGGCCGAGGTGATGAAGATACCGGACCCGATCATTGATCCCATAACGATCATGGTCGCGTCGAGCAGGCCGAGCCGGCGCTCGAGTTGCGGAGTGGTTCTCGTTTCCGTCACTGAAATGCCTGTTCGCGTATCTGAATATCAGCTCCCCGGCTCACTTGGTAGCGCCGATTGACCTCAATCGCCATGGCGGTTCGGTGATCCGCCGCTACCTGTCCGGCGCTCGTATTTCGATGCCTTCGGCCTCGAGATGACGCCGCAAAGTGCGCGCAAATTCTACTGCGCCTGGCGTATCACCGTGCAAACATATTGTTTCGGCAGAAATCGAAACGTCCTTGCCATCGACGCTCTGCACTTTGTTGTCACGCAGTATTCGGATGACACGCTTCGCAGCAGCCACCGGATCAGCCAGCAGCGCATCCGGTCGAGTGCGCGGGACTAACGATCCGTCATTCAAGTAATTCCGGTCGGCAAAAACCTCAGTGACCACCCGGATCCCGCCGCTTCGTCCAGCTCGATCGAGCGCGCTCCCTCCGGGAGCAAACAGCAACAGCGTCTGATCCGCTTCAGAAATAGCTCGAACAATTGCCGCGGCCAGCCCTACTTCCCGAGCCGCCATATTATATAGAGCACCGTGCGGCTTGACGTGCCGGACCCTGGCTCCCACTGCCTCCGCGATTGCCTGGAACACGCCTAACTGGTAGGCAACAGCGTCAAACACCTGCTCCGGCGTTACCGATGACTCGGTGCGCCCGAAATTTTCGCGATCGAATAGGCTGGGATGCGCGCCAATGGCAACGTTGCGCGCGCCGGCCGCCGATATCGTGCGCTTCATGCTGTGCGCGTCACCGGCATGAAAACCGCAGGCAATATTTGCCGAACTCACCAGCGACAGCAGCTCGTCATCGAAGCCGGCCCCCTCTCCCAGGTCGGAATTCAGATCAATCGATCGCTTCATGCCGCGCGCGCCTCGAGGCCCACCCTGAAAAGGCCGAGATCGCGTTCGCGTTGAAACAGGAGCTTGTGCGCTTCGGGCAACGACACTTCGCGGAATCGCACCGAATCGCCCGGACGCAATTGCGCCGCCAGAGCAAGATCGACCGTGATGACGTGTGCAATTTTCGGATAGCCGCCGATGGTTTGACAATCGCCTAACAACAAAATCGGCTTGGCGTTAGGCGGCACTTGTATCGTTCCCGGAGCCACCGGCTGGGAAATGAGATCGTTGTAATCCTTTCGCCACAAAAAGGGACCATCCAGGCGCACTCCCATCCGATTCGAATCCTGGGTCACGGTAAATATTTGATGCTCCAGAAGATCGTAGGCAGAGGGATCGAATCGATCCCAATCGCTTCCGCGAACATATCTCAATACCGGTGAGCTCCGGGCGGTCGAAGTCCAGTTAGCCGGCGCGCTCCAGGCCGAGACTTTATCTTTTCGCAAAAGACCAGCCACCTCATCGGCGCCGTTGGTGTGACGTCCGAGTGGAATGACATCGCCGGCGCGAAGAGCCCGGCCATCCAATCCTCCGATTTCCGACCTCAAATCGGTGGACCGGCTTTCCAGGATCTTTGGAACTTCAATTCCGCCGGAAATCGCCAGCCAGGCACGGCAGCCGGTTCGCGGCGGCCCGATCACCAATTCTTCGCCGGGATCGATCGCCCCAACGTGGCCGGGTGGAAGGGAAACCGATCCGATTTGGACGTCGAACCCGCCGCCGCACCATGCCACCAGCCGCCGATCATCAAAATGAGCACGAAAACCGCCCAGGGTAATTTCCAGTCCGGCGGCGCCTTCCTCGTTTTCCACCAGCAGGTTCGCGATCCGCAATGCATGCGGATCGAGCGCACCACCGACCGAAACCCCGAAGCGTCTGAACCCGATTCGTCCGGAATCCTGCACCAGGGTGATAAACCCGGCATGGCGGACATTGATTTTCATACCAAATCGCATTGTCGATCTACCCGGCTAATTCGTCGAATTCGTGAAGGGTGATGGGCCGGAACCGAACGATATCGCCGGCGCAAAGCAAGGCCGGTGGATTTTTCTGAGGAGTGAAAAGGCGAACGGGCGTTCGGCCGATAATGTTCCAGCCGCCTGGCGACGTGGTCGGATAAATTCCGGTCTGATTTCCCCCGATCCCGACCGAACCGGCGGGAATTTGCTTTCGCGGAACCGGCCGGCGCGGGGTGGCCAGTTCGGGCGGCAACCCGCTCAGGTACGGAAAACCGGGGGCAAATCCGAGGCAACTCACCCGATACTCCGCGCCGGAGTGCATTTCAATTACTTGTTCGGCCGTTAGGCCGACATGACTGGTGACCTCATCAAGATCAACCGCAAATTTTTGATCGTAACAAATGGGAATTTCGATGGCGCTACCGGGCGATCGCTTCAGCCGGATACTGCCATTTGCGATTTCGGTCTGCACCCGCGCCGCCACCCATTCAAAAACGGCGTTGGGGTCCGCCCCGGCGGCCACGGCCCGGACCGGATCGTAAAACAGGGCGACGGTGGTATAAGCGGGCGCGACTTCGATAACCCCCGGCAAATGAGCCTGGCGCAAAAAATCCGAATACCCCAGCACCTCGTCGAGAGTTTCGTTAGGCGCTTCGTCGAAAGTTTCGCGCACGTGCAGGATTACCGCGGAATCTCCCAATGGTGTGATCTGCATCTAAATCCGATTGTTTCGCGCCCTAACTTTTGTCATTTTCCTTTACCGCCTGGGCGACGTTTTCGACTTCATTCTTGATCTCGTTCACCTGCGGATGCACTTCCTGAATGAGTTCGTGTTCCGCTTTGGAAAATCGTTCGATGCGTTTGGTCATTTGATGCAGCTCGCCCAGCAACGCGTTCTGGCGCGACGAAATCCGGTGCATCCAGCAGAAGCAAACAACCCAACAGCCCAGGCCAAGCCAGGTTAGCGTCAGAACGACCATGGCGGGGTGATTTGCATTTACGATTTCGAATCGGCCGCAATTACCGGAGCATTGTTTTGGACGCTCGCTTTGGGCCGGTCAGCAGGGCGACCGCCTTCCCGACCTAAATTGCGTTCAGGCTCGGAAAACTGTTCGAACCGCTGGGTCAATTGCGGCGGCTCGCTCAGCAACGCATTATGGCGGGAAGACGCCCGATGCATCCACCAGAGGCAGAGAACCCAACACGCCAGGACGAGCCAGGTCAGGACCGAAACGATCATCTACACCATATATGGCGCTTATGGAGGCTCGTCTGTCAAGCGATAGTGTGTGCCCCCAGGCAAGCAGGATTCCATAGCCAGATACCCCGATCAGCCTTTGATTGCGCCCGCGGTCAGACCCTGAACGATGCGCCGCTGAAAAATTCCGACCAGCAAAATCAGCGGAACCGTGCTCACCACCACGGCGGCGGCTATCGGACCCCACGGTGTTTCGTGCACGGTAGTACCGCTGAGCGTCGCGATGCCGGCGGTAACCGTTTTCATCCGATCGTTAGTCATAAAAGTGAGGGCCAAAAGGAATTCATTCCACGCGAAGATGAAAACAAGAATGGCAGTGGTTGCCAGCGCCGGCGCCGACAACGGGAGAATGATCCGACAGAGAATTTGCAATCGGCCAAGGCCGTCGACCTTGGCAGCGTCTTCGATGTCGGATGGAACGGTGCGGAAAAATGTGGCCAGTACGATGATCGAAAACGGCAGATTGAATGTGGTATACGGAATGATCAGCGCTAACCAATTATTGAGCAGGCCGGCGGCTCGCATCATTTCGTAAAGCGGAAAAAAGAAGATGATCGGTGGGAAGAGCGAGATAACGACGAGCGCGGCCAGCATGGCACGCGATCCGCGCATCCGCAGTCGCGACACGGCATAGGCAGCCATAGCGCTGAGG
>DATFCK010000305.1:0-2909 GCA_035253185.1 Chthoniobacterales bacterium
GGAGAAAATGACGACTATTTCGGCGCGAGGGACGCCACAATTGAATCGAAACGCGAGTCGCCTCGCAGTGGATCCCAAAATGGATTGAGGCGCAGATTACCATAGCTGATAACGCCGCCTGGCAGGCGCGCGGCTTTCGCCAGCTGTTCGATTGCGCGATCTTTCTCGCCCGTCCATGCATAAATCACGGCGAGGTATTGGACTAACATTGCGCCATCGATCGCGCTTTTGCTCACCGGCACCAGATCAACCGCTCGCTTTCCTTCCCGAATCGCGTCTTCCTTATTGCCCAGTGCTGCATCAATTACACCCATTGCGCATAGAGCAGCCGCATAATCCGGCTGGGTGCGCACCGTCTGCTCGAGTTCTTTGCGCGCTTTCATGAACTCAGCGCGAGCAGCGGCTTCGTCGCCTCGGAAATGGGAGGCCAAACCTGCGCACCAACTATTCGGGAATGGAATGTTTTCGGCGTAACATCCGCCTCCGTCGATCGGCATGTTCGCAAGGGCTCGCTCGGCTGAGGCGGCATCGCGCTCGAAAAAGGCGAGATCGAGCCATTGATTAACGAGAATAGGCGCCGCGGTGGGATCCTCGGCGAGGATCGTGTCAATGGTCCTGTGCATCTCACTGGTGTCCGCATGCCATTGAAGATTCACCCAAGCACGCCGTACTCGGCTGGCAATGTCTTTCGGCGCTACAGCTAATGCGCCGTCCAAAGTGGCGGCCATCTCTTTGTATCGGCGCAAAGCTTCGTAAGTCAGCGAGAGTTGCTGGAGAATGGAAAAATTTCGCGGATCCAGTTCCAATGCCTGTTTCATTTCCTCGAGCGCTTTGTCCCATTGTCCCTGTCGCCGATCGATATAACCGGCCAGAAGAGGAATTCGCGATTCGTTAGGCAACGTGCGACGTGCGCTAACTAATTCAGCACGTGCCCGATCATAGTCCGAATAAGCCCAGTAGAGATGTTGAGCGATCGCCAAGTGTGTCTCTCCCGAGTCGGGTCGCAACCGCCGAACCGATTGAATAGCTGCTTCTGAAAGCTTAAGTCGCGCATCAGTATGATCGAACCCAAGAAAATAAATTCGGTCGTGCGCGCCGGCCAACTCGCCATAAGCGAGGAAAAACAACGGATCACGGGCAACTGCCTGATCAAGCAGTTGCACCGCCTGGAATAGATCTTCTTTTGCTCTGGAGCTAAACGCAATGCCGTTGATATAGTCTTTTGCACGGAGATAAGCATCGTAGGCAACAAGATCGGTTGTGGGTGGTTCCTGGATGGCTGCTTTCTCGGTCGATGAAACTTCAGTTCCGAGCTGATCTGCGACCTTTTGCGCGATCTCGCTTTGGAGTGTGAATACGTCGTTCAAATCCCGGTCGTATTCCTGTGCCCACACGTGTGCGTCCGTGCGCGTATCGATTAACTGCGCGTTAAGATGAATCCTGCCTGCCTCCCTGCGCACACTTCCTTCAAGCACGTAGCCGACATTGAGAGCCCGGCCAATTTCCTGCGTGTTCCGTGCGCCGCGATACTTGGCTACACTGTTGTGGCTGATCACCTTCAGGTTGGCGACTTTCGCCAGCTTGGTAGAAACACCATCGTAAACGCCATCAGCAAAAAACGAGTTGTCTTTATCGGAACTGAGACTCTCGAACGGTAAGACCGCGATGCCGCTCGGCGCACTTGGAGTGGCCATCTCGCCGTTCCAAATCATGGCGCCAACTGTTGATCCCAATATCAGCAACAGCGCTGCCATTCCCGCAATAACTGGATTGCGTTTTGTCCAGCGCCACCCACGCGCTAAGGGCGAAACAGGACGCGCCACGATGTGGAGCCCTTCCAGCCACCGCTCCAGATCTTCAGCCAGATCGCCAGCTGAGCGATAACGCGCTCCGGGTTCGCGCTCCAAACACTTCGCGCAGATTGTCTCCAGATCCTTGTCCAACCCGGGCATCAGCGTGCGTAGCTTCGGTGCCGGCTTCTCACTGGCTTGCTGGATGACCTTCAGCGCGTGTTCACCTAAAAATGGCGGACGCCCCGTCAACAGATCGAATAAAATTGCACCCAAACTATATACATCCGCCGCTGGACTCAGCTTGCTCGAGGAGCCGTTCACCTGCTCCGGCGCAATGTAGCCAGGGGTGCCAAAAATAGTCAGAGTCCGCGTCAAGTGACTGCTAGTATCCAACCACTTGGCCAGACCAAAATCGCTCACCAGCGGTTCGCCCCGTCCATCCAGCAAAACATTTCCCGGTTTTAGATCCCGGTGCAAAATCCCCTGCCCATGCGCATACTGAACGGCCCGCGCCACCTTCGCCATCAAGGCCACCGCTCGCCGCGGTTCGCCCCGAAGAGCCGGCGCCGCATCCAGCAGACTGCCGCCACCGGCAAATTTCATGCTGAAAAACGGCAGCCCATCGTCGCATTCGCTTACCTCATAGATGGGTAGAATGTTCGGGTGATCCAGACTGGCTGCCGCCTGTGCCTCACGCCGGAACCGCGCCAGGGTTTCCTGTGAATCGGCGTGATAAGACAGAATGCGTTTGAGCGCAACAATGCGCCGTGAATGCCGCTGGCGTGCGCGATAAATAACGCCCATCCCACCGCGCCCGATTTCCTCAAGGATTTGATAATTTCCTATGCGCCAATCGGTGCCACATACCTCAAGCTCCCCGAGCACGTCGTCCAGCGTTTCCGTCTTTTGGGTGTCAGCTCCCACACCCTCAGCGAGCAGGCAGGCGAGGCAAAGACCGCGTCCGACGCGCGATGTCGATCCACACTGTGGACAGAATGCCGGTTCTTTTTGGAGATTGGAGGAAACGCCGGACCTGCTCATCGAATCGTCAGAATCGTAAATGAAACGCACGGAGCTGTAAATCGAAAAGGAAAAACTCTCTGGCATTTATTTAGC
>DATFCK010000306.1:0-3229 GCA_035253185.1 Chthoniobacterales bacterium
TGGCCGCCTTGACCGTGTTCGACATCAGCATTGCGATTGTCATCGGGCCCACGCCGCCCGGTACAGGCGTGATCAAGCTCGCTTTGGGCGCAACCTCCTCAAAATTAACGTCACCGACCAAACGGTAGCCTCGTTGGTTAGTTGAATCCTCTACCCGGTTGATCCCGACATCGATGACGACAGTACCTTCGCGAACATGGTTTGCCCCCACGAAGTTCGCCCGGCCAATTGCCGCGATAAGGATGTCAGCCGAGGCGGCGATCTTTTCCAGGCTGCGACTGCGTGAATGCACGACCGTCACGGTGGCATCGCCGCCTTTCCTTTTTTGCATGAGAAGGAGCGCCAGCGGTTTACCGACGATCAAACTGCGACCCAATATCACCACATGCGCTCCGGCAGTTTCAATATTGTTTTCGATCAATAGTCGCTGCACCCCTAACGGGGTGCACGGGACGAACCCGGTATCGTCGTCCATCGCCAGTTTGGCAACATTCTCCGGATGAAAACCATCGACGTCTTTTCGCGGATCCAAAGCCCTAACAATAGCGGCTTCATCGATGTGCCCTGGTGGTGGCGATTGAACGAGAATGCCGTGAATGGATTTGTCGTTATTAAGCTCGCGCACCCGGGTGAGCAGCTCGGATTGAGAAGTCGACTCGGGCAGCTCGATCTTCACCGAATGTAATCCCAGCTCCCGGCTCATCTTGTCCTTGGATCGGACATAAGCGCGTGAAGCCGGATTTTCGCCGACCAATACTACCGCCAGCCCCGGGGTTACATGTTTGCTTTTTAGCTCTGCGATCTCAGCTCGCAGAGTAGCATAAACCTTTTGCGCAATCGCTTTGCCATCAATCAGGTTTGTCATAGACGTCCGCAAATCGAAGTCATTGGGTCGTTAACGTGCGCCGCCGCAGCGCCGCATTCCAAGACGCAAGCGCGCAATGAGCTCTCTCGCCGGTCGGCCACGTTTTGGAGTGCAACGCTGATGCGCCGCTTTGGACTACGCAACGTGAACAAAACTACGGTATTCATCGCCGCTCAACCAGCGACATCATGAGTTCCTGCAAACGGAGTCGCTCGGCCTCGAATTCTTCGTCCGTTTTGGTCGCGGCCACTTGCACCGGCTCGCCGAAAGTGACCCGCACCCGCGAGAACGGCCGGGGAATGATGAAGCGGTCCCAGTTTTTAATCCGCCAGCAGCTGGAATATTCAATATTCATCGGCAGCACCGGCGCCCCGGTCTTTTGCGCGAGAAAGACCAATCCGGGGCCGAGCTGGTAAACCGGGCCGAGTGGTCCATCCGGCGTAATCACAACGTCACCGCCGCTGGCCAGAACTTCGGTCAGTTGCAACAGCGCCGACGCCCCCATTCTCGAACTGGAACCGCGCACCACGCCGAAACCGAAACGATGGATCGCCATGGTGAGCAGCTCGCCGTCGCGGCTGGCGCTGATCAATGCCGCTCCATGCCGCGCCGGCGTAAATTTCTTGAGAATATGCGGCATGATCAGAAGCCGGTTGTGCCATAAGCTCCCGATGTAATTTGCCGTTACCGGTTTCCTAACAACGCCCGCGCGGTCCTCAACCTTATAACGCAAAGTCCGAACCCAGATCTGCAGAACCCAATATCCGAACGCGATCAGCCAGCGCGCCCGCCAACCTTCTATTTTCAATTTTCCCGCGCGTTGGCCTTTTTCGATTGCCAGCGATACGCGCGCGAACTTGGCAATCCGATTTGATCCAGCACCCGCCAAACGACCGTGTCGACAACCTCATTCACAGTTTGGGGCCGGCTATAAAACGATGGAATGGCGGGCAACACCACCGCGCCCGCTTCCAGCAGACTAACAACGTTACGCGCATGAATGAGATTCCAGGGCGTCTCGCGCGGCACCACAATCAACTTTCGGCGTTCTTTCAAGAACACGTCGGCCGCCCGCAGCAATGCAGTTTCACCCGAGCCGGTGGCGATTCGTCCCAGGGTAGACATGGAACACGGGATAATGATCATGGCATCAAACCGCGCCGAGCCACTAACGAACGGCACGTTTAGATCGTGTTCAGGATGTTGAATCACGCCGTCCGCGATTTTAAAATCCCCAAGTTCTTCCACCGCCACTTGTTTGGCGTGACCGCTCATGACCAAATGCACTTCATTGGCAGCCGAATCAATCTGCTCGAGCAAACGTTGCAGATAAATCGCGCCGCTGGCGCCGGTAGCGCCGATTACAAGTTTCACCGGGCAAAGAATTACACCTGATCGGCCTATCGACAATATCGGTTTACGATTACTGGCGCTCCAGGCGCGTCCCAGTTCAGGGGCTAAGAAAATTTCAGCGACGGTCATCCCCCTTAATATCTACGGCGGGACAAGTAGACCGCCGGCTACAAAATCCAGCCAGCCCGGGTCCTCGGTCATGGAAGGCCGCGGCGGCCAGTTTCAATGAAGTGGGTTTACGCTTGGAAGTCTCACATTAGAATACCCGATGGTTAAAAAACTGTTACACACTCGATATCGCGTTACCGATCTGGAGAAGACAGTCGCGTTTTATCGAGATGTTCTCGGTTTGCAGGAGACCCGACGAAGCACTTCGCCGCGCGGATCTCAACTGGTGTTCTTCAAGGCGCCCCAGAGCGACGAAGAGATCGAGATCTCGAAGTTCGATGACAGCGGCCCGGTGGTGGTAGGGCCCGATCTCACCCATCTCGCCTTCGAAGTGGATAGCATTGACGAGTTCGCCCGACACTCCAGCGCAAAAGGCTATCCATTAACCGATGGCCCGCACCGAACCAGCAGCGGTGACACTATCGCCTTCGTGGATGCGCCGGAAGGATACGAGATCGAGTTGATCGAGCGCGGAAAAAAGAACTGACCTTTGCCCAGCGGTACGAAGGTTGCGAACCGGTCTGAGATAACGCTAATTCTGTCGTTTATGTTTGTGAAACGCTGGTGGATTTTTCTTTTGAGTGCCGTTCTGGCGTTCAGCTGCGTCAGCGAACATGGCTTTGCCGCTGAGAAAATTCGGCCGACGGGTGTTCCAGCGCCGGCTTCGGATGACGAAGAGGATAGCACGCCCAAACCGAAGAGCGCGACCAAGAAGAAATCGACAAAGCGCTCATCGAAAAAGTCCAAGTCGGATTACGAAGCGCCGGTCGCCACTCTGCCCAATGGGGTTCCAATCACCAGAGCGAAATCGGTGTTGGTAATCGACGCGCAGACCGGTCAGAC
>DATFCK010000307.1:0-2209 GCA_035253185.1 Chthoniobacterales bacterium
TCTCGATGGAGTTTCGATCACGGCTACGGTTGATGCCGGCGATTCGATCGAGACCGGACTGAAAGTGTGCGATGTGGCCATCGATTTCAGTGCCGCCGGCGCGATCGGTGAAATCGTTGATCTCGCGGTGAAGCAGAGCCGACCGCTCGTGATCGGCACTACCGGTCATTCCAGCGACCAAACAGAAATTATCCGTTCCAGCGCCGAGAAGATTCCGGTCGTCCTCGCTTCGAATTTCAGCGTAGGCGTTAATGTTTTATTTTGGTTGACCGGACGGGCCGCCAGCTTGTTAGGCAACAGATTTGCGCCGGAGATCGTTGAAGTCCATCACGTGATGAAAAAGGATGCCCCGAGCGGCACTGCGAAAACGTTGGCTGAAATCCTTAAGAACGAGACCGGGCGGGCGGAGGTGCCGACCCGATCAATCCGCGAAGGAGACATAGTTGGAGAACATACCGTGATTTTCGACGGACCTGGCGAGCGACTGGAATTGATGCACCGGGCGCAAAGCCGGGAAACATTTGCCACTGGCGCATTGGCCGCCGCTCAATGGGTAATGAAGAAGCCACCGGGACTGTACAGCATGCAGGACGTGCTGGGACTGGATTAGCTTTCTTTTCATAAGAATGCTGTCGAGTTGACGGCCAATGCACGTACGATGGGCACCCAAAGCATAGCTACGTCCCTGCAACGAAATTTGGCTAACATTGATGCGCTTCCATAATAATCCGGCGGTCACAGACCGCAGCTACAAGGATCTATGAGGGCCGGTGTCGCACTCGGATCCAATCTTGGCGATCGGTTAGGCAATCTCAGCGCTGCTCGCAAGGCGATCGCCGCGTTGGCCGGTGTTAGGGCGCCGATGGTTTCATCTGCCGTTTATGAAACCGATCCGGTGGGCTGCGAACCCGGGGCGCCCGGGTTCTTGAACGCAGCCATAGAGTTTGATTACCGGGGAGAGGCAATCCAGCTGTTCCAGGAGCTTCGGCGCATTGAAATTGCGCTGGGCCGGCCTGCGCAGCATGAGCGAAACGTCTCCCGGCCTATCGACATCGATCTTCTCTATTTCGACGATATTACGCTCGCAACCGAGCAGCTGACCCTGCCGCACCCGCGGATTTTTGAACGCGAATTTGTGCTCCGCCCTTTGGCCGACATCCAGCCGAATCGCGTGCTTCCCGGGCAAACAAAAACAATCACGGAGTTGCTCGCTTTGACCGCTTCGTCAGGTAGAGTGGAGCGCGCCACCTCAAAATGGGAGGATTAATGAAAAACTTCACCGAGATGAAGCGTGCCGGTGAAAAGATCACCGCGCTGACCGCCTACGATTATCCGACGGCCCGTCTTCTGGATGAGACTGGCATCGATATTATTTTGGTAGGCGATTCAGTCGGCATGGTTGTCCTCGGTTATGAGGATACAACGCGCGTTACGCTTGCTGAAATGTTGCATCATACCCGGGCGGCGGCGCGGGGCGTGAAACGGGCGTTGTTGGTCGCGGACATGCCGATTAACACTTACGACACCCCCGAAGTCGCGGTCGCGACGGCTCGCGAACTCATTCAAGCGGGTGCACAGGCGGTGAAACTGGAGGGAGGGGCTTCTCACGCCCGCCGGATCGAGGCCATTGTGCAATCAGGGATTCCGGTAATGGGCCACATAGGCATGTTGCCGCAGAGTGTGCGCGAAGAAGGCGGCTACCGGCTAAAAGGCCGTTCCCAAAGCGAGGTGGAACAGCTGATCATGGACGGCCATGCGGTGGAAAAGGCCGGCGCGTTTGCGGTGGTGCTCGAGATCGTTAAAAGCGACGCCGCCAGGCAAATTACTGAGGCCATCGGGATTCCCACGATCGGGATTGGTTCGGGCGAGCATTGCGACGGCCAAATACTGGTGACCCATGACTTGATAGGCCTGTTTCCGTGGTTCACTCCCAAGTTCGTTTCGCCGGCGGCCCGGGTAGCGGATGAAATTCGGCGCGCCACCACCGCTTTCATCGAACGAACGCGCAACGGCAGTCCGTTGTCTAACGGACGAAGCGCTTAACCTTTCGCATGCGAGTCTCTGAATTCGACGATTTTGAAACTGAGGGTCTGCTGTCGGCCAGCCGGCAGCGCAGCTGGCTCTGGTTTGGTTTGATTGTATCGATCATACTGCACCTGGTTTTGTGCGCGTATTTTTATCAGACCCGTTTTCTGGGCTTTGACCCCAA
>DATFCK010000308.1:0-5355 GCA_035253185.1 Chthoniobacterales bacterium
GGTTCCAACCTGGACCCCCGCGGAAAGCGGCTGTTCACTGACGATCGTTTTCTACCTGCTTTCCGACGTTCGATGTTCGGCGTTCGACGTTCGGCGTTTGCCCCGATAGGGGCCGTTACCCCATCTTCTGTCCTCCGCCCTGCGTCCTCTTCTTCTGCCTTCTGTTCTCTACCCTTTTACCTCTGCGGAATTCCGAATTATCTGGCCCGCTTTTTTCCCGGGCGGGCCTGCGTTCCACTCGTGGACTGTTTGGCTGTTGCCAGCCGTTCCATTTTCCTGCGTCGTCGCGCCCGTTTCCTGGTGTTATCTCTGCCGTGGCTGTGTCCCATATTCTTATATCGGCCGCTATTGTTAGGCAGCGGCCGCTTTCGTTTTCTTGCGCACAATCACACCGGGAAACTCCACTACCTCAACCGATCCGGCAGCTCCGTTTTCGGCCTTGAATTCGAACGACAGTTTTCCCGCTGCGATCTCAATCAGGGCTACGTCAGCGTGGCCAAGACCCGGAGCAAACTCGACCATCGGGCGATGCCCAATAGTGAATTGTCGGACCCGGCGTGAAACCATGTTCACCAGGATCTGTCCATTGGGGATGACTTTGCAAGCGGCGGTAACAAGTTCAGCTTTCATAATAGTAAGGAGCGGATAAAAATTTCGCAGTGGTCACCCGACAATTCACCGACCGTTGTCCCGGTGAAATTTCGGTATCAAACCGCGCAAGCTTCGCCGCACGTCGTTACCCTCTTTCCTGGATGCAATCCGCATGCTCGAAAAGAAGGTGGCCCGGCGTTTCGCAAGACCGCGTTGAAGCAGAAAAAGCGCGTTATTTTGGGTAATTGTTAACTCCATAATTATTCCTCCGAATGAATGGTCGAAGCCATGATGACGGGATCGCGTCCTGGTTGATCAACTTGTCGCGTCGTAGCGGCGAATGCGGATAACTTTCGAACGAGATCGCGCTCGTTTTCGAGGTTGCGAATTTGCGCTGCCAATAACGTCACGCCTCTGCTGGAAATATGGACATCGGGATACAAGTCCTCGAGCAAGGTTCGCAGATCCTCGATGTTGATAGAAGGATTCCACATGCAGTTTCGCGGTCGCCGCAGTGGGAAGAAACCCCGGGGGACGTTTCGGGGCCGATTGACGCTGCAAAGACGTTAGGACGTGACTCTACGCCGGGATATGCCAATCACCTAATGCCAATTTCACCGACTCAAATTCTGTTGTTTGTCCTTCTCCGGGTTGGGCGGTGGCCGGCGTGAGCCTGGATGAAATCGACGCCCACTCGGCTGTCGTGGCCGGGATGATGTTTTTGGAGCCGCTGAATCCTGTGGCTGGATCATCTCGAATGTTCTGAACAACCCGGCCAGATCAATCACATCATTGGCGGCCGATTTGAGCATGTGCCCGAGATTTTGCGCGACGGATGCCACTTCAACCCGGATCCCGTGACGCCGCAATTTAATCGCGAGATAAGCAAAATCGGCGTCACCGGTCACCAGAATAACGACATCCGGCCGAATCTCGATCGAAAGCTCGAGCGCATCGATCGCCATCATTACATCCACGTTCGCCTTGTAATGTCCTTCATCGGCCGGCGCGCCATCTTTGGTGACCACCATGAATCCATTCGACCGCAACCAGTGGACGAACTTGTTCTTTTTGTCGCGCTCCTCCTGCCACGCCGGAGTCGCCGGGGGCAGACCGGCATACACCACCATTTCGATCAGGTCACGTCCAGCGGCCGCCCCGGTCAGGAAATCGCGCAACTTCAACCAATCGAGACCGCGCCCTGCAGTTCGAACCGAACTGCCGACATTGGATTCATCTACCAGCACCAAAACACGAGGCCGCGGCGCACTGTGCGTATCTTTACGTGTTCGATTCATTGATTAAGTCCTCTCCCCCGCCCTGGCCTCCTGCATGGGAGGACATCCTTTCTGCCCGCATTGTAAGCGCATTCGCCGCCTCTGCTCAATCGCTCCTTCAATGCTCGATTCGGTGGGTCTCATTTCAATTTTCTCCCATGCATAGCGGCTCGACCGATCGTCCACAGTTCCAATTCGTCCGCCACTACCAAGTCTAACATGAGGTTGGCGTCGCTGCGTCGGGCTCTCCGCATCCACAAGGCGAAGCAAAGACACTTCCGCGCTCTTCCAATATCTCTCCTCCACAGCTATACCATCGATTCAATGAATGTCGGCATCGATTCTAACCCTTTCCGCTGCTTCAACACCAGCGGATCACAGCCTTCCGACTAACGAAAATATTTTGCCCGGCAGCTTAATGCCTCTGAAGCCGGCTCAAAATCGCTCCGATCACGATACCGGCCGCGCAACCAATCAAAAGCCACAGCCACAAATGTTGCAACACCACACCGAGCGCCGCACCTAGGCCTGCCCCAATCGCCACCGCCGGCCCAAGTCTGTTCTTTCGACCAGTCATGCTATTCTACGAACCCTCGTTTTTGCAGTCGCATTTACAGCGCTTCCGTTCTGCCCCAAAACATACTTCGTTTAGCTTGGTAACGCCGGATAATTCGTGGAACGTTCCTGTGGTCTGGCCGGCAAATCGTTTTGGCCGGAGAAAGAGCTTCTAGCAAATATCATTAGGTAGTGGGCGTTTCTCTCGTAGGTTCTCCGGTCCCTTCCTAGCAGCGTCCATCGACCGCGCCGGTGCGGCCCTTTCCTATGCATCGAAATCAATCGACCGCACCATCTATGAAAAAGCCTTCCGTTACCAAGCAGGACGCACTCGAAACGTGGATGGCAGATGAGATCGCAAATCTCGCCGGCACATTGCCGCCCGCGAAAGTGGACCTTCTTTTTCTGGATGCTCAAATGACTGACTTGGAGACTCAATGTGCAATAAGACAGAACCGGATGGACCACCAGTTAAGCCAAAGTAAAGACATCCGCACGCTTCGTGCCTCCGGGTTCTATTACTAAAGCAGTGCGCAGCGATCAAACAAAAACCTGAGAATGGACGTTAGGCCAACCGCTGAAGAATTAGGCGCCAGGCAGCGTGATCTCGCGCGTAGTCGGATTAGGCCTTCTGTTTTTCGCACCCTAACCACCTCCGATTGCGTCCGATAACGGTTGCGCAATCCCGGGATTAGTCGATATTACCCGGCTGCCGCATCTTTTTCCCTGAGGGGTTCACCGATTCTCGTCGGAGGACGAACCATATGGCTCTTCGCTGCGATCACTGCAGCGATTTGGTAACTAGAAAGTTAATATGATTAAATCAATCATTAGTATCGCCTTTGCCACTGCATTGGCGGGTTCAGTGACCTACGGTCAAACATCCTCATCTTCAACGTCAACCACCGTTGCCACCGGCGGCAACGCGGTAACTGAGACAACGACCACGACCACCACCGAAAGTACGGGCGTGGTCACCGAGTACACCCCCGGTCAAACACTGGTCTTAAGAACGGACGCCGCTGAGCCTCTCCACTACAAGTTCGGCAAGAAGGTTAGCTATGTGACTGCCGAGGGACGCGCGATCGAAAGCTCGAGAATACGCAAAGACTCCACCGTGCGCGTCCACTACATCAAGGATGGCAACGACATGCTCGTCGACAAGGTTATCATAACCGAGAAGCGCGACTAACAATCGCCCTAGAGTCCGGACACATTGTCCGAGGTAGCCAATTCAACGCCTGGCGGATCGAGTAACGCTCGTAGCCAGGCGTTTTGTTGTTATTCCGGGCTGCACCAAGACATTTGAGAGCATCAACGCAGCGTTATCTCGCTGGTCCCGATCCGCCGTCTGTCCCACGGGCCCCAGTCACACCCAAGCCATTCGTTAGGCCGGATGCTTCTCTGCCATTCGGCGTTCGGCGTTCGGCGTTTGCTCCTCTTCCATTGAACGTTGGACGTTGAACGTTGAGCGTTGAAAGTTTCCCCGCTTCCTGTTCTCTGCGTTGTGCGCTCCGGTCCTCCGCCTTCCCTCTTCCGGCCCTTCTTGCCTTCCAATTTAACGTTGCTTAGCCCGTGGTCCCTCTGTCCTCTTCTACTTTCTACTTTCTACTTTCTACTTTCTACTTTGTGCTTCTCCTGCATCCTCTGTCTTCTGCTTCTTCCGGTAAACTTCAACGTCATAAATGTTACCGGATCCCACCAGACGTTCGGGTCGAAAATTTACCGATGCCAGAAGCGCCTGGAGATCCTCCCTCGCACGGTAAACAAATCTTCTTCCAAACAATTCCAAAATCCGCGTGCTGGGATGGTTTCTCATCGTGTTGACGATCAAACTCCCGCTTTCGGTTAGCATTCGATAAAGCACCACCACCAGATCGTGGGCGGTCGCAGAATCAACCGGCGCCGCGATCTTGAGCCGCTGCCCGCTGGTCGAGTAGGAAAACCCCTGGAAATACTCCAGGATGCCGATGGCGGTCACCACATCATGCGGTTCGATTTTTGCCGCGTCAGGATGCAGGCTTTCCCAAAAAATGTCTTCGGTCTCGGCCGCAATTCCGCAGCCTAACCGGCCACTGCGCCTGTTCTCCCGGGTCGTGGCCAGGCTATCGAGCAGACGGTTACATTTCTCGATATTTGCCTCCTCTCGATCCGTTATCGTAGCGCTGATCAAATCCGGGCTGAATCCGTCCCGGATAAGTCTGTCGTAAGCCAGGATCAGGCTCAGACCGGTGCCCGCCGCGACCGCTTTCAGCCTAACCGGCGCCTTCTTTTGCAGGCGCCGGGCGGCTTCTTCATACATGGCCCGTGTTTCCAGCGCCAGCCGTAGCCTAACATCCTTGCCCTGAACCGAGTCCAAGAAAAGTTTGTCCCACAAACCGCAGCTGCTTCGGATCTCGGGCGCGAGCATCATGTAATTGGCATTCATCGGATCGCCGCCCTCCACCAGCTTCGAGATGTCGCTCCTGGAAGAATCCAATAGCGATCGGGCATAAGGGTGCCCCGACCGTTCCATGAGTTTGTTGCTGAACACGGTCACTTTGGCGCCCGACGCATCCTCAACAACGGCGGATTTGGTGGTCCATTTCAATGCCCGATACGAAATCTTGGCCAGCCCTTGGTGAACCCACGTGGCCGGTTTTAAATCGTTTCCTCCAAAAATCGACCGGCCAAGGCTGGCGACAATCTCCTCTGACAACTCGTGGCGACCGGTGTCATACAACGCGGCCACCGCGTCCATCGGCCTGAGGTTCTGGATATTTGAAGCTGAGGCAGATGTTTGCGATGTCTGAGACGCTTTGTTCTGGACCTCGGAATTCATGCTGGTCACCTCTGCCCGCGCTCTAACCTCAGGCCTCTATCTCCGATTACAAAACAAAAACGACTGCCTCGGGATTCGGCCCTTTCGCGGCCTTCGCTAGCTTCTGTTAGA
>DATFCK010000309.1:0-2512 GCA_035253185.1 Chthoniobacterales bacterium
GCGCCTGGCTGGGCAGTCTTTCGCTCGCCTTTTCTACCAAGAGCCAGGCCCTGGCTGAGTTCTCGATTCGCCAGGCCAATGCCACTGGCGTCTTATACCTTGCCGCACTCAATCTGCTGAGGCTGGCAATCTCCAGGCCCAATGAAAGCTGGGGAGATCTCCTTCGCCGTTCGCTATTTTGGCTGTTAACGACTGCGGCCATTGTCGTCCTGTGCCAGACGCGGTTTTTCCTTCGGGGCGCAGAAATGCCGACCTCGGCTCAGGCGGTGCCGGTTCCGATTTACGGACCAATCGCGATCAACATTTACAGCGGCTACTTCGTCCTGGCCTTTGTGAGCTTAATTGTGAGCTATTGGCGAGCGGTGCGAACAACCAGCGGGAGTGCCCGCGGTGAGCTCGCATTCATTCTCATCGGTGGCGTTGCGGCCATGGCGATAGCTCTGCTGTTGACATTTGTGGCCGACATGTTCGTTCCGCAGTCGCAGTGGATGTGGATTGCACCGTTCCGGATCATCGTTTTCAGCCTGATTGTCGCCTATGGAATTGCGACCAAGCGGATCCTGGACGTTGGATTCTTCTTACGGCGAATAATGTCGTACGTCCTGCTGGGAGGTTACCTGCTCGGCCTCTATACGTTGGTTTACTGGCTGCTGGCAACCGTTTTCCATTCGAACACCGACGGGTCAGCGATCGCGCATGTGGGCGCCGGAATAGCCATTGCCTTCGCCATGGCGCCGGCGCGCGGAGTGTCGCAGCGGCTGGCCGAGCGTCTTTTCATCAGCTCACATCGAGTGGATTTCCGCACAACGATGAGCAAGGCTGCCAACATTCTCGGATCGGTAACCACGCTGGACGATCTCCTGGAAAGATTTGGGACCACAATCGCCGAAGCAGTTAAACCCGAGCGAATCGCCATCCTTTTGCATAGTCGCGACAGGTTCGAACAAGTTTATGCCCTGCAGGCAAGTGACACGGCGTATCCGACGGTATCGCTCTCTTACAACGATCTGCTGGTGCAATATTTGAGACAACACCGGGCACCTATCGTTCTGGACGAACTGCAGCGTCTTCGCGAAACCGCCGAGCTGGAACAACTCAAGATCCGAATGCGAACGCTGAAAGTCGCAGTGGTGATGGGAATCTTTGCCCGTGAACATCTTTCCGGCGTCATGTTTCTGGGACAACGGACCTCCGGCCGGGTCTATGGCACCACCGAGCAAAACGCGCTGGACGTCTTGTGCGGGCAGTTGGCGGTGGCGATCGATAACGCGGAACTCTTCACCGAAGCGCAAAATGCCAAGATCTATAATGAGACGCTGCTGGAAAATCTGACCGCGGGCGTGATCGCGGTCGGGGCGGATGAACGGATCACCGTATTTAATAATGAGGTGGGGCGTCTGACCGGGATCGATTCAAAGAAGGTGCTCGATCGCTCGGTTGATTTTCTGCCCGACGCTTTACGCTGCGCATTACGCGAAACGCTTCAGACCGGGCAGGGAGTCATAAACCGCGAAATCAACCTGAACAGTCCGGAAGGCGCAGTAACCGTTCGAGTAAGCACCTCTATTTTCCACGGGCGCGAAGGCAAGGTGCTGGGCGCGCTGGCGGTGCTCACCGACATCACCGCGCTCAAGCGCCTGGAGTTTCAAATTCGACGCAGCGACCGCCTGGCCAGTCTCGGCACTTTGTCCGCCGGCATGGCGCACGAGATTAAAAACCCACTGGTTTCTATAAAGACGTTCGCCCAACTCTTACCCGAGCGATACCAGGATTCAGATTTCCGGCAGACCTTCTCCAACCTGATCGGGCACGAGATCGATCGCATCGATTCGCTGGTGAACCAGCTGCTCCGTTTCGCCCGGCCGGCCAAGCCACAGCTGGAGCCGCGACACGTCCACCAAATTCTGGAAAAATCGCTTCTTCTGGTCGGTCACCGTCTTTATCAAAAAGATATCAAATTAACTCGTTCTTGGGACGCGAATGTTGATACAATCCGCGCCGATGCAGACCAGTTAGAGCAGGTCTTTCTGAACTTCTTCCTGAATGCCATGGATGCGATGAAACACGGAGGTGAACTGCACGTCGGGACCGAGATTCGGGCCGACGGAGAGTTCGTTTCGCCGTTGACTCAATCCAATGGTCAAAGCCATGAAGTTTTACGGATCAGCATTCGCGACAGCGGTGAAGGTATAAAACCGGAGGATCTCCCACACGTGTTTGATCCATTTTTCACTACCAAAGATTATGGGACGGGTCTCGGCCTGTCGGTTGTGCACGGCATCATTCAGGAACATGGCGGTCAAATCGAAGTCGAAAGCGAACTCAACAAAGGTACGGCATTTCACATCCTGTTTCCGTTAGTCCGGTTCGACAGAGAGGTGGCTGCTGCATGACGGTCCAGGCGGCCTGCGTTCTCTATACTCAAGACCCCGATCTCGTTCGCCGCGTTAAGGCATTCGTTCGGCCTATAACGGAGATACGGCACGTTGAAAACAGCGACCGGCTCGAGGCA
>DATFCK010000310.1:0-4073 GCA_035253185.1 Chthoniobacterales bacterium
GATTTCATCGCTGCCGAAAGATCGAACGTTGCTACCAGCTTCGCGCCGGTCCGCTTGGCGATATCGACTGATTCACCCACATGATCGAAATGGCCATGGGTCAACAGAATCAGGTCGACGCGTTTCAACCCGGCCAATTCATCTTTGCCTTTCTCGAAAAGTGGATTGTTGAGCCATGGATCGATCAAAAGCACGTTGCCGCGCGGCGTGACCAGCTTGAAGGCAGCGTGTCCGTAATAGGTGAGTTGGGTCTCCATGGCCGGCAGCAAACTGAAAAAGCTACGGCAATCAACTCCGAGGCGGGTATCGGAAGATCAATGATCCTATCGCGGACCCGGCCATGGAATGACAAAGCACCAATAACAAAGGTCGAAGGAGGTGGGAATGACAGCGCCTCGCGGTTGGATTACATCATTCCTTCGTCATTCGAAATTCGTCATTCGACATAGCCTCGACATCCGGCGTTCGTTATTTTTAATGGCTTGGTGCACGACGAAGCCCACCGCCACCTGGCAACCAGCGACCCGCGTTTCGCGGCGCTCATCAAAAGTTCGCGGCGTTACGACGTCAAACCGGCGACACGGTTACGGCCGTTTGATGCCCTGGCCGAATCGATCGCCTATCAACAGCTGAGCGGGAAAGCAGCAGCAACGATTTGGGGACGCGTCCGAGCATTGTTTCCGGGCAAACATTTGGATCCGGCGGCAGTTCTGGCGATGCCTGACGAAAAATTGCGCGGCGCAGGATTGTCGCGCAGCAAGGTCGCCGCGTTAAAAGATCTGGCCGCGAAAACAATCGACGGAACCGTGCCGTCCGGACGCGCGGTTATGAAAATGACCGATGAACAAATCATTGAGCGCCTGATTCAGGTTCGCGGAATTGGTCGGTGGACTGTCGAAATGTTACTATTGTTCGATCTTGGCAGGCCCGATGTGTGGCCGGTGCATGATTACGGTGTGCAAAAGGGTTTTGCGAAAGTTTTCGGTAAACGAAAACTGCCGACGCCCAAACAACTGCTGAAGTTAGGCGAAAAATGGCGGCCTTATCGATCGATTGCCGCATGGTATTTCTGGCGGGCGCTGGATGAGCCGATCAAAACCAAAAAGTGAACTGAGAACCGGGACGAGGCCCGAAAATTAGTCGATGGGGCTCACTTCTTCGATCTTGGCCAGTACCCTGTCGATATAAGTGTCCCAACGGTAGTCGCGCACCGCGTCATGCGCGTTAACGCATAATTGGTCATAATCGGGTCGCTGCAGAATTTTCCGGATGCCGGAGGCGATTGCCACCGGCGAGTTGTCGTTGCAGTACTCGCCAAAGTTGATTTCGTTTCCGAACATCTCGACGAATTCGGAATACGGCGAAATGACCACCGGGGTGTAAAAGTACATCGCCTCGACTGCGGCCGAGAACGCGGCCCACTTCGGGGTGGTGTTAATGAAAACTTTTGCTTCCCCCAGGATGTTGTAAAACAACGCTCGTTGCTCGGGCTGATCCTTATCCAAATGTCCGTGACACCTAACGCCAGCTGGAACGGGACCAATCTCCTGATCGGTCATTCCGATCAAATCGAGATTCATGTCCGGAAATTCGTTCCGTAGAATTTCGAGGGCCGAACACAGCGCCCGGGCGCCAACGCGGTATTTCACAGCGCCGACAAATACCAGTCGAGCCGAATGCCGTTTCCGCTCAAGCATTTTGCTTTGCTCATCGGGCTCGCACACCGCGTTCACCACGTTACCCAAATAATAAATATTGGGGTTGCGGTATTTCTGCCGCATCAGTCTGGTCACTCCCGGATATAAACAGATAACGAGATCAGCCTGCTCGATCTGCCGGTCTTCACGTCGAACCGAACGTTTTTCAAACGGGTCGGGTTCCCGGCCGGCGTGATTTTTCAACCAATGGTCATACGTCCAATCGCAAAACAACACCGTTGGTTTTTGCGTCATCCCGGCGGACGAAAAACTGAATGTCAGGAACACATTGGCGTCGGAATTCGGCCGGGCCTTCATGGCCTTGCGGATTCGCCCTCGGACATCCAGAAAATGGGGTAGCGATCTGAAATAAGTGTAGCTGGTATCTTCATTCACGAAGTGAAGCAGCACCCGGCCCATCGTTCGGTCCCACCAATTTTTGATTTTGAAATTTTGGTGGATATCGACGCGGTTCACCTTGATGCCTTTGGAGCGCAACGTCTCGGTGAAGAGATAAGGAACATTCGACCAGGTGGTGAGCTTGGACGAATCGCCATCGGCAAACACAGTTATCTCCTTCATTTTGGCCATGGCCGTAGAATCTCCGGCAAAAATCATAGGGAGCGCGTCCGCCCGGTTGCGAGCAAAATCGAAGGACCTGCGTCAGGTCGTTAATCCAAGCTTAAAACACACGGGACTAGCGATTTAAATCGAAGCGGTCTCGTTTGCCCAAAACGTCGCGGTCAGTAGTGACCAACATCCGCCCAGTCGCCTGCCCAAAGGTAGCGCTTGGCGACAGCGTTGACTTTGGCAATGCCACTCACTAAAAAACCGGACCATGGCGATGATTCATGTGAATCGGAGTGGCACCAGTCTCGGCATTTTTTCTGAGGAAGATGTGCGCGCCGGACTTCGTGCCGGACGTTTTGCGGCCACCGATCTGGGATGGCGCGAAGGGATGGCTCAGTGGCAACCGCTGTCGCAGTTTGCCGAATTTGCCGCCGATATTCCCAGCGGCGCGCCTCCACCTTCCGCAGTACCCGCCGGCGCAACTCCAGCACCCGGAGCGGTGGTGCCGGCTACGGCCACCGCAACTGTTCCGCGGAGCGGCCTCCCCTGGGACAACCGGCAAACCCGCGGGTTTTTTCCGGCATTTTTTGAGACGCTGGTCATGGTCCTAACGAAACCGACCGAGGCCTTTGTTGCCATGAGACGGGAAGGCGGTTTGGGCAGTCCCTTAATCTATGGCCTGATCGGCGGCTGCTTCGGCTACATCGTTTATCTGCTGTTCATGCTTTTGGTGCCGTCCATCGCGGTACTGGGCGATCGAGGAAATCCGTTAACCGGATTAATCGGGGCGGGATTTGGGATGGTATTTGCCATCGTTATGGTCCCGGTGTTTCTCACCCTCATTCTTTTCATCGGGGCCGCGATTATTCATGTCTGTCTGATGATTGTGGGCGGTGCCAACCAAACCTACGAAACGACCTTTCGAGTGTTGTGTTTCACGGTGGGATCAACATATCCGCTGATTATCGTGCCTTTTTGCGGCGGACTTATTGCCGGCGTTTGGAGTTTGGTTGTCGAGATTATCGGGCTTGCCCGCGCTCATGAAACCGATACCGGCCGGGCCGCGCTGGCAGTATTCCTGCCGGTGATCGTGTGTTGCGGGTTTGGAATCGTCCTGGCAATAATGATTCCGGCTTTGGTCCACAACACGGGTTCGTAAACACGAATGCAGGTGTTTTGGCGGCCGCTGGCACCGCGGGAGCTGGATCGCGAATTGTTGTGGTTAGGCGTGACCATCGGCGGACTGGTTTGCGCCACGGTGTGGTTTGCCTTGGGATTACCCTGGCCGGTTTGCTGGTTTCATGAACTAACCGGTCATCCCTGTGCCACCTGCGGCGCTACCCGTGCCGCGATTGCGCTCTTCCACGGCCAATTGTTAAGCGCATTGCTTTGGAACCCGATGGCATTCCTGATCTATTGCGCAATCGGGATTTTTGACGTTTATGCTCTTGCCGTTCTGATAGTGCGTCGTCGACGGCTGCGCGCTTGGTTCAGTCTCAGCGAAAAACGAATTCTTAGAGTTTCCGCCGTGGCGATATTACTGCTGAATTGGGCCTATCTGCTCGCCCATTCAAGCTTGTTTAACGGTTAGGCTAATTCGATCTGAATTGGGCGTTCGATGCTGGACGTTTTCCCCGGGAAGCCTAACGTTGCCCGTAGGCTTCATCATGCTGCCGATCGGGAATCGGTTCGGCCTCCGGATGTGACGGGGCCGGCACCAGTCCCCGCGCCGCAAAATCATGCACCGCATCCCGAACCGCATCGTCGATAGGCACGACTTCGTAACCGAGTTCGCGCTCGGCCTTG
>DATFCK010000311.1:0-7389 GCA_035253185.1 Chthoniobacterales bacterium
GGAAGTACGCTGGCCGGGTTCATCCGTGACACCCTGGACGCGCGAACCGGACTGCCGCCTCGCCATTGGACCGATAGCAATACCCAACGATCGCTTCTGGTTGAAACGCGGCGCCTAACCGATAATGACCGGGACCTGGGAGCGGTTGCCGTTATTCAGGATCTGACCGCCGAGAAAAACCTGCGCGAGAAACAGGACCTGGTCGAACGGGCCGCCTTCTGGACCGATCTCGCCGCCAGCATGTCGCACGAAATTCGGAATCCACTGGTTGCGATCAAGACTTTCGCCCAGCTATTACCGGAGCGATTCGAGGACGCCGATTTTCGAAAGGACTTCAGCAACATCGTGGTCCGCGAAATCGACCGGCTGGATAAAATCATCACTCAGATCAACAATTTTGCCCACCCCCCCGAACTGGTGTTCAAGCCGGTCGATCTGCGGGCCTCCGTAACCAAAGCGGTTGAAATGGCCAGAGACCAGTTCGGAGTGAACGGCGAAGTGGCGCTGGAAACGTCCTTACCTAACGACTTACCGAAAGTACTGGGCGATGAAGGCGCTTTGGCCGAGGCGTTCGCCCATCTGGTGGCTAACGCGGCGGAAGCGGTGGCCGGCCAGGACAAACCGCACATATCTTTAACCGCCACCCCGGTTCGCGAAGGCAATCGGCCGCGCGAAGTCGTGGTGACGATTCGCGATAACGGTAAAGGGATCGACCCCGACCTCCGGGACAAAATCTTCTCGCCCTTCTGCACCACCAAGCCGCGCGGCATGGGTTTGGGGCTCCCCATAGTCAAACGCACCATTTTCGATCACAACGGCCGGGTGGATATCAATTCGAGTTCCGACGGCACCACCGTAAATGTGACCCTGCCGGTCAAGGGCAACGGTAGATAAATTTCCGGCAGCTATCCCACCACCGGAATTCGTGTTTCTTCGCCGGATCAGCTCCGCCGCGTCACGGATTTCATTTGCGATTTCGGTCAGGAAAACAGACTCTTTGATTTACGGTCAATCGCGAGGATCGACCGCTGGCCATCATTTACGCTTATGATCGTTACCACCGCTCAACTCTACAAAGTCGCCTACAAAAAATTCGCCGTCGGCGCTTACAACATCAACAACCTGGAACAGACCATGGGCCTGTTCCGCGGCTGTATGCAGAGCAAGGCGCCATTCATTATTCAGCTGTCGAAAGGCGCCCGCAGCTACACCGATAAAACCATGCTGGAAGCAATCATTCGCACCGCCGAGAAGATTTTCCCGGAAGCGATCTTCGCGGTGCATCTGGATCACGGTGACGAGCAAACCTGTTACGATTGTATCGATTCCGGCTTTTACAGCTCGGTGATGATCGACGCCAGCCACGAGCCATTCGAGGAAAACGTGGCCATTACCAAGCGGGTGGTTGATCGCGCCCACGCCAAGGGAATCAGTGTTGAAGCCGAGCTGGGCATGCTGGGCGGGGTCGAAGAAGACATCAAAGTCGATGAAGGACATGCCTGCCTAACGAACCCCGACGAAGCAGTTGAATTCGTAAAGCGGACCGGATGCGATGCGCTGGCGGCCGCGATCGGAACGAGCCATGGCGCCTATAAGTTCCAGGGCAAACAAGGTCTTCATTTCGACGTGATTAAGGACATCAGCGATAAGATTCCGGGCCTGCCGATCGTGATGCACGGCAGTTCGAGCGTTCCGGCGGAAGAAGTGAAACGCATCAACGAAGCCGGCGGCAAACTCGATCCGAAGGCGCGGGGGGTAGACGAAAACGAATATCTGCCGGCCGCCAAACTGGGCGTGACCAAGGTAAACATCGACACCGATGGACGGCTGGTCTGGACGCGCGTTCACCGCGAGTTCTTCCGCGACAAACCGGCTGAGTTCGATTTCCGGCCGCCAGGCAAGGTTTTCATGCAAGCCTACGCCGACTTTATCGCGCATAAGAACGAGAAACTGGGTTCGGCGGGACAACTGGATGCGGTGCGGGCGACGGTGAAAAAGTAATTTGCCGATACTTTAGAATGCCAACCCACCGCGGTGCTGGGGGCTGATGAAATCTCTCACACTTCAGGAAATCGCCAGCGCTTCACACGGTGAATTACGCGGTAATCCGCAACGTCGTATCACTGGAGCGGCGCCGTTAGGTGACGCTACCGAAAACGAAATCAGTTTTTTCGGTGATGCGCGATATGGCTCCCAGCTGCTCTCTACCCGCGCCTCGGCCATTTTTGTTCCCGAAGATTTCTCCGACTCGATTTCTATCGATCGGATCCGGGTTAAGAACCCGATTCGAGCGTTCGAACAAATGGTGCAACACTTCGCGCCGCCGCCCATTCGCTTTGCCCCGGGCATTCATCCTAACGCCGTAGTCTCGGAATCAGCCAAGCTTGGCCGGAATGTGTCGGTTCAACCTTGCGCGGTGATCGAACCGGGCGCTGAAATCGGCGACAATACCGTAATCGGCGCCGGCAGTTACATCGGTCACGAAACTGTGATCGGAGCCGACTGCCTCATTTACCCGAACGTCATCATTCGAGAGCGGTCAAAAATTGGGGCACGGGTGATTATCCATGCCGGGACGGTGATCGGCTCAGACGGCTTCGGATTCGAACCGGAAGAGGGGCGTTACCGTAAACAACCCCAAAGCGGAATCGTCCAGATTGACGACGACGTGGAGATCGGCGCGAATGTGGCCATTGACCGGGCTCGGTTTGGTCGAACCTGGATTCAACGAGGCGTAAAAATCGATAACCTGGTGCACCTGGCCCATAATGTTGTGGTCGGTGAAGATACCCTCATGGCGGCGCAGGTGGGCATTGCCGGAAGCACCCGGGTGGGCAAACGAGTGATCATGGGCGGCCAAGTCGGGTCGGTCGGCCACGTCGAAATCGGCGATAACACCATTTTGGGGGCAAAGACCGGGGTATCGAAGAGCATCTCGGGTGGCGCGTGGTGGGGAATAGCCGCTTCTCCGATGCATCACGCGAAGCAGCAAGTCATCTGGGTGCGCAACCTGGGGAAATTGTTTGCCCGGGTGCGAGAGTTGGAGAAAAAGCTCGGGATAGGGCGTGGGCTGGGGTAAAGCGAGCGCGGCGGGGTTTGTGGTTTGTGGTTTGTCGCGTGGTCGGGGAAACGGCCGCAGAGGTGGCAAGCTTAGTGCTATTATTTCTATGGAAATTATAGCACCGCATGAACCTCCCGCAGAAACCTTCCTGCCAGTTCCTTATCATCGATGATGACCCCGGTATCGCGACCTTCCTGGTTACTTATCTAACCCAATTCGGCCATACCGCCCAATCCCTCACCGACGGCTTCGAGACCGCTACCTGGCTCGCCCATAACGACTGCGAAGTCATTATTGTCGACCTCAAAATGCCTAAAGTCGACGGCATCACGTTGACCGCTTTCATCCGTGAGATCAATGCCCACATCCCGATCATTGTTTTTACTGGCATGGGCTACGACGAACAGCACATGCACGCCGCCCTCCGGGCCGGAGCGAACGGTTACGTCAGTAAAAATCTTCCAATCGAACAACTCTACTGCGTGCTGCAGCGCGTCCTGGCTACATGCCAGCAGCGTGCTCGCAAGTTAAAGACAAACCATCTGCATCAGCCGGAACTGGCCGGCGCAGCCTAACCGCAGCCCCGTTTTGTCAGACAGGTCGGACAAGTTACACGTGTCCGACTTTCCCTAACGTCCGCCACGCGACACCGCTCGCTTCGGCGGCGAGGTTTCCGGCACCGCTTCTTCGATCATTTCCCGTAACATTTCCGGCGACACCGAAGTCGCGCCGAAGGATGTCACTGTTTGACGTTCCAGCGAATCCGAAGTGGCTACGGTTACGTCAAAATCCGCCGCATATTTGCTGGCCAGGCGTTCGACGATTGCGTCCGCGGTCTGCCCTTTTCTTGAGTACATCACCTGAATGTCATGCGCGTCGCCGTGGTCGCTCACATTGGAACCTTTGCCATCGAACACCAAAACTACGCGAACACCGGTCCAGTCCTGGTAATCACGCAAGTATCTGCCCAGGGCTTCTCGAGCGAGGGAGGTGCGGCGTTGATGCAGCTTCCGCAGATCCGGCCAGGCGAAGATGATACTGTGACCGTCAACGATCAGGTAGCGGGCAGGCCGGGCCATCGACCACCATTGCCCGGGCGCGGCGAACCGCGCAAGTGGCTACTCAGCAGCCGAACTTTGCTTCTTCGCTTTGGTTTTGGACGGCTGCGGCCGCACCGTTTTGGCTGCGGTCTTCTTACGCTGCAAATAAGCCCGGCGGCGTTTCCGTTTTGCCCGGACGCGATGTTGCTGACCCATGAGCGGTCTCTATAGGGCGGAATTAAGCCCCACGCAATCTGAATTGGATCGTCTTTTGACTAGGCACAATCGCTCCCGTCCGGCAGACTTGGCGGCCAAATCTCACGATTGAAGGTTGCATTGCCCTCCCCCTCGCATTTACAAACGAGCGGGTGCAGGTTTCTACCACAATACCGCTAAATATGACGCCAAAGACTCTTATCGCCATTTCCGTTCTGCTGCTGGCAATCGCCGGAGTATTTGGCTTTTTGAATACCAAAAAAGCGCACGCGTTACGTAACGAGCTCGTTAACGTTACCAGCGCGCGCGACGATCTCGAACGGCGGCGAAGTGCGGAACAAAAGGAGATCAAAGAACGCGAAGTGGCCGCGGCCGCAGCGACCGCAAAGCTGGCGGAGCACGAAACCCGCGTCGCAAAGGCCGAAGCTGATCTAGTCCAGCTGCAAACCGAGCGGGCCGATTTGCAGAACAAACTGCAGGCGGCACAGGCAGAGGTCAGCACGATGCAAACGCAAATCCAGGAAGCCGGAGCCAAATCACCGGAAAATCCCGGCGCACCGACGATGACCGAGCTTCAGGCACAACTCGATGAAGCTCGGAAACAACTGGAGAGCGCCGAACGCGAAAACACTTTTTTGTCCGAAAAAATCCGGGTAGCGGAGGATCAAACGGCCCAGTTGCAGGAGCAGCGAAAGCGCAGTGGGCCTTCGTCGTCCCGGGCCGGGGTTCGGGGTACTGTTCTGGCAGTCAACCAGGCCTACAATTTTGTAGTACTGAATCTGGGGGGCCGAAACGGGGTGGAGCCTAACGCCGAAATGCTGGTGCTACGGGAGGGCACGTTAATCGGGAAAATCCGGGTCTCATCAGTTGAACCTTCTACCGCAATTGGTGATATTGTAACCAGCAGCCTGGCGCGTGGCGTCCAGGTGCAACCGGGAGATATCGTTATTTATGCTGGGTCAAGTTCGTAACATCGGGAAGAGCTTCGCGCTCATGTTTCTTTTCGCTGCCGCATTCGGTGTGGTTTCCTGCGCATCGCAAAAGAAAGTCGCGCTGGTTGACGATCCCAACCAAACGGAATCGTCGATCCCGTGGAACAAGCAGGAGAAGTGGGAAAACACCGGCCCGTTAAGCGGCCTAACCGATAGGCGCTAGCTCCGGCGACTTCCCTTCGGCTTCCGCCTAGATCCACATACCGGCGGGGATCACCGCGTTTTTTGTCACTATCACGATCCCATCGCGGATAAAATATTCGTCGCCATCGTAGTTCGGCGGTTTCCCTTCGGGAGTAATGACCGCGCCATCGGCGATCCGGGCATTTTTGTCGATGATTGCGCGATCGATCACACAGCTGCGCCCGATACCTAACGAAGGCAGATTGGGGTCGCGTTCCCGATCATGTTCGAAGTAATCGGCCCCCATGATTATGCTGTTTCGAATGGTGGCGCCGGATTGAATGATGCTGCGGATACCGATCACACTGCGTTCCAGGTGTGCGTCTGAAATAATGCACCCGTCGGAGATAATCGCCTGGCGCAAGGTGGCTCCGTTAACTTTGCTGCCCGGGAGAAACCGCGGATGAGTGTAGATGGGGGCTTCGGCATCGAAGAAACTGTAAGCCGGAACCAGGTCTGTCAGCTCCAGGTTGGCCTCATAGAAGGCACGGATCGTTCCAATGTCCTCCCAATAGCCCTGGAAAATGTAGGCGCTCACGTGAGAATCCTTGATCGCCTGCGGAATGATGTGTTTGCCGAAATCGAAGTAGTCGTTCTCCAAACAACGCTCCAGGACCTCGCGGTTGAACAGATAAATTCCCATGGAAGCCTGATAAAGCTCTTCATCCGCGCTCGAGCCAACCTTCGTTAACAAGTCCGAACTGATCCGCAGATCGTGCAAAAGCGATTCGTCTTTCGGCTTTTCCAAAAAACGCGTTATGCGCCGGTCGACTCCGCTTTGCATAATTCCGAATTCGGATACTTGCGCGCGATGAACCGGTTTGGTGGCGAGGGTAATGTCCGCTCCCGATTGGATGTGCTGGTGCAACAACGCCCGGAAATCCATCCGGTAAAGCTGATCGCCGCTCAAAATCAGATAGTAATCGAATGGGCGCTCGAGGAAGTAACGCATGTTCTGGCGCACCGCATCAGCCGTTCCCTGATACCATTGCGAACCTTCAGGGGTTTGTTGCGCCGCCAGGATATCGATAAAACTGCGCGAAAAGTTGTCGAACTTGTAGCTCGCCTGAATATGCCGATGCAGCGACATGCTATTGAATTGAGTCAGCACGTAGATCGATCGCAGCCCCGAATTCAGACAATTACTTATCGGGATATCGACCAGCCGGTACTTGCCGCCCAACGGCACCGCCGGTTTCGCTCGATCTTTCGTCAACGGAAACAGCCGGGTGCCCGCGCCGCCGCCCATGATGATCGACAGCGTGCGTTGAGTAGTTCCCGGCGGGAGCGCAGGAGTGGACGTGCCATCTCCCGGCGTAGTTTTTGTTTCCTGACGTTGCACTGGTCTCAATAACTCAATCTAGCCCTCTGCTGGCAACTCTTTTGCTCCTCGCATCGGACTGGGATTGGCCCTTATATGTGTTAATATCGCATGGGCTATTGTTTATGTGCGGAATTGTTGGATACGTAGGCTCTTCCGAGGCCGCTCCCATCCTGCTGGATGGGCTGCGTCGCCTTGAATATCGGGGCTACGACTCAGCCGGGATCGCAATCGTTAACGGCGATCACGTCCAGACTCGGAAATGCGCCGGGCGAATCGCTGCGCTGGCGAAACTGGTAGACGAAAAGCCGCCCACCGGGTGCGTTGGCATCAGTCATACTCGCTGGGCGACCCACGGAAAGGTCACCGATGAAAACGCCCATCCTCACTTCGATAACAGCGGCAAGATTGCGCTGGTTCACAACGGAGTCATCGAGAATTACCAGGCGCTGAAAGAGCAGCTAATCGCAGATGGCGATCATAAATTTTCAACCGAAACAGATACTGAAGTCCTGGCTCATCTGATCGGGAGCATTTATCAACAGCTGAACGGAAAGGATTCCAAGGCGCGCCTGG
>DATFCK010000312.1:0-13504 GCA_035253185.1 Chthoniobacterales bacterium
GAAACAGCTGCATGGCAGCCTGGCCGAATTGAGCCCAAAGGAGCTGCAGGAAACGGTAGTTGCTTATGAGCCGGTTTGGGCCATTGGCACCGGACGAAATGCCACTCCCGATCAGGCCCAGGAAGCTCACGCATTCATCCGGCGGACCCTGGCCAAAATGTCGGATCAACCAACCGCCGACAAAATCAGGATTCAGTACGGCGGCAGTGTTAAACCGGGCAACGCGCGCGATTTGATGTCCCAGCCCGACATCGACGGCGCACTGGTCGGCGGCGCCAGCCTTGAAGCGCGCAGTTTCGCGGAGATCATCAAGGCGGCGAAGGGCGACAAACCGGAGTGATGGAGTATTCCTTCCGAGGTTTTACCTATTACTCCAGCATTCCACCACTCCATCACATCACCTTCGGTTGCTGCTGGGTCAGACAGTGGAATGCGCCCAGACCCCAGATGAGTTCCTGGCAGTCGATGGCGATCACTTTCCGGGTGGGGAAAGCCGACTGCAAAATGCCAACCGCGACGTCGTCGTTAGGCTCGCCGTAGACCGGCGCCAGCACGATCGTGTTGGCGATGTAAAAATTGGCATAGCTGGCGGGCAACACCAAATCTTCGCGAACGATTCGCCGGACGGTTGGCAGTTCCACGATGTTCAACTTCCGCCCGGCAATCTGCATATCGTTCAGGCGCCGCAGATTTTCCTGAAGTGGCTGGTAATTCGGATTACCGTAATCTTTCTCCACGGTCGCCAGCACGGTGTCGGTGTTCACAAAACGCGCCAGGTTATCGATGTGCCCGTCGGTATCGTCGCCCTCGGTCCCCTGGCCTAACCATAATATCTCGGTTACTCCGAGATAATCGCGAAGCCGCTGTTCAATGTCGTCCCGCGACAGGCTGGGATTCCGGTTGGGATTTAACAGACAACCTTCCGTCGTTAGGCAGGCGCCGGCCCCGTTCACGTCGATCGACCCGCCTTCCAAAATCATTCGGGGATAAAACACCGGCAGCTTAAGCAACTCGGCGATACGGGTCGGCACCACTTCATCGAGATCGAACGGCGGATATTTATTTCCCCAGCCGTTGTAGTCCCAATCCACGATTGCGAGCTTGGGATCGTCGTGGCGGGTTAGAAATATCGGGCCGTGGTCGCGACACCACGGCTCGTTAGTCGGAATCTGGTAAAATGTCAGGCATTCCGGCGCGATTCCCTGCAGGACCGCCCGCGCTTCCGCTTCGTGCGCGCCATTACAAACATTGATGCAGACCGGCTCGGACTCGGTTAGGGCGTCAACCATGGCGCGTAGCGTCGGCAGCACCCGGTCATAAGACCCCGGAAAACTTATACCTTCCCGGCGCGGCCAGGACAGCCATGTCGCGGCATGCGGTTCCCACTCGGCCGGCATATCGTAGCCGAGTTCGGCCGGTTTTCTGCTGTCTGAAGTCACGTTGGGGAGGAGCTTGGACGCTTACGACGCCGTCAGCAACATGCGGAATCAGGGACCGGGTAATCGGAACAGGGTGGGTCTGACCGGCATCCTTCGTGCATCATGAAGAACCAAAGCACGCTTTGAAGTTGAACGATTTAGGTCGAACACATTTAATATCCGGCCTCGGGATGGCCGCTTGAGGTTCTGATGGGCTCCACGAATCACGGGCGTAAACGCGAACGCCAGATGCCGCGCAAGCGGATACATCGGCAGCGACCTGCCGGTCGCCGATCGGCCTTCCCCTTGGGCAAACGAAAGGTCGCGGCCGAAGCGCAGGCCCGGCTGGCCGCAATTGTTCACTCCTCAGATGACGCGATTATCAGCAAGGACTTAAATGGCGTGGTCAATAGTTGGAATCGAGCGGCCGAACGTATTTTTGGTTTCACCGCAGCCGAAGCGATCGGTCAGCCGATCACGCTGATTATTCCCACGGACCGGCGCGATGAGGAAAGCCGCATACTTGCCCGAATTCGCCGGGGCGAACTGGTCGAGCATTTCGAAACAGTTCGCATGCACAAGGAAGGCAGGCTGGTGGACATCTCGCTTACGATTTCTCCGGTACGAGATGCCCAGGGCCGCATTATCGGCGCCTCAAAAATCGCGAGGGATATCAGTGACCGTAAGCGCGCGCAGGAGGCCCTTCGTTTCCGGGAACAGCGGCAGCGTTTGCTGGCCGAAATTGGAATGTTTGCGGCGCAGGTGGCGGCGGCCGATCCGGCTCAAATCGATCGGTTAATCGCGCCGGTTTGCCAGAAACTTGCCGCGGAATTGAATGTCTCCCACTGCGGGTTCAGCCGCATTGACGTCGAGTCCGGCGAAATTTTCCTGGAACAGGAAGCGCATGACGGCCTTTCGCCATTGAAAGGAATTTTCAAACTCAGCGACATCGCCTCTCTATTCCTGGCGCACGGACTAGCCGGTCGAACCACAGTAGTGGATGACATGGCCACCGACCCACAGACCGAGGCCGATTATGTTCGGCGTTACAAAGCGGCAAACGTTCGCTCGGTCATTACCGTACCGCTGCATCGACACGGACAGTGGGTGGGCAATCTCGGAGTGGCTGAGCATGAACCACGGCATTGGACTGAAGGCGAAATCGAGCTGGTACAGACTGTCGCCGAACGGCTCTGGGCGGTGTTGGAACAAGCCAGATCCGTCAGCGTGGAAAAGGAAGCGGCCCGTCAACAGGAGGCTCTGTATCGGTTTGCCAATCGACTCCAACACGTTACCTCCGAGGAAGAAATCTATGATGGGGCGCTCGATGCCATCGTTTCCGCGCTCCGATGTGATCGGGCCTCGATCCTGTTGTTTGATGATGAGGGAGTGATGCGCTTTGTGGCCGCGCGCGGTTTATCGGAATCCTACCGCAAAGCGGTCGAGGGCCACTCGCCCTGGACCCGCGACACGGTGGATCCACAGCCCATTTATGTTAACGACCTGGCGGTGGCCTACCTGGAAGAGGCGCTCAAAAATGTGCTCGCCGTCGAGGGCATCCGCGCGCTGGGTTTCATTCCTCTTCTTGCCGACGGCAAATTGATTGGAAAGTTCATGGCCTATTATAATGAACAGCACCTATTCCGGCGGGGCGAGCTCGAACTCGCCCTAACGATCGGACGCCAAATCGCTTTTGCCATTCAACGCAAACGGGCCGAAGACAAGTTGAGAGAAAGCGAACAGCGTCTGCGCCTGGCCACCGAAACCGGAAAAGTCGGGGCGTGGGAATGGGACATCGAGGCGAATCGGGTTTCGTGGTCTGACTCGTTGTTCGCACTGCACGGAGTCCGAAAGGAAGAATTCGACGAAACGGTGGAAGGATTCGCTTCCCTGGTTCATCCGGAGGATCGCGACCGGGTAGCCGGAGCGATTGACAAAAGTCTGCGGGAGGGCGTGCCCTACGAACTTACATTTCGCGCCCTCAGGCCTAACGGAGAAACGGTATGGCTGTTTACCAATGCCGCTGTAATTCGCGACGGAAATCGTCCGATCCGCATGATCGGCGCCAGCACCGACGTCACCGAATTGAAGCGCACCGAACAGGCGCTGGAACGCGCCAAACGGGAAGCAGAGGAAGCAAACCAGACCAAGGACCAATTCCTCGCGATGTTGTCGCACGAGCTGCGAACTCCGTTAACGCCGGTCTTGATGGCCATAACGTCGCTCGAACATGACCCGGACAATTCCAACCAAACCCGGGAACAGCTGGCGATGATGCGTCGCAACATCGAACTGGAAGCGCGTTTGATTGACGACCTGCTCGATATCACTCGCATTGCCCACGGCAAACTCGAGCTCCACCAGGAACTGGTGGATGTGCACGCGGCCATCGATCACGCCCTGAAAATTTCCACCTCCGGCATCGACGCCAAACGTTTGCAGGTAACCAGCCGCTTGAGTGCGACTCATCATTACTGCCGCGCCGACGCCGCACGACTTCAGGAAGTATTTTGGAATATCCTGCGCAACGCGGTCAAATTCACACCGGAGAACGGCAAAATCGAGGTCTCCACCTGGAACGAAGAATCACGGATCGTGGTCGAAATATCCGACAACGGCATCGGAATCGAGCCCGCCATCCAGCCGCGCATCTTCGACGCATTTGCGCAAGGTGAACCGGCGATTCGCGCGCGATTTGGCGGCCTCGGACTCGGCTTGGCGATTTCGAAGCGAATCATCGATCTGCATCGCGGCACGATTGAAGTACGGAGTACGGGGCGCGGGCATGGATCCACGTTTATCATCAAATTAGATTTCGCCGAACGACCACCGTTGCGGGAACCGATGGTTATGCCGATGCCGCCCTCGGCGGAACTGCCGGCCCGAATTCTGGTGGTAGAAGATCACGAAGACACCGCGCGGGTGCTGAGCCGTATTCTGGAAAAATCCGGTTACATGGTTGTCACCTGCGGCAGCGTCCAGCAGGCGTGCGCGCTGGCGGCCGCGCAAAAGTTCGACCTGGTCGTTAGCGATCTGGGGCTTCCGGATGGTAGCGGCCTTGGGTTGATGCAACATCTGCGCGACACCCAGCAATTGAGCGGAATTGCGCTGAGCGGCTTCGGCACCGCCGCTGATGTGGACCAAAGTCGCGCGGCCGGTTTCGCGGTTCATCTGACAAAACCGGTTGATGTGGATCGATTGCGCTTAGCGATTACCACCAGGTTGAGACAGGTCCGGAGTGAAAGCGCGGTTTGATACATTCACTTGCGCCGCTCCAAAGTAAGTTTGTCCTTTTTTCCTTCCCTACATAAAATGGCTCCCCATGCACCAGGGCACCGTCACTTCACCTAAGCGATTATCAACTGGGATCTCCGGACTTGATTATATTCTGTGCGGCGGTTTACCGATAAATCGTCTGTATCTTATCGAAGGTACCCCCGGTTCCGGGAAAACTACGCTCGCCCTTCAATTCCTGCTCAAGGGCGCGGCTGAAGGGCAGAAATGTTTGTATATTACGTTATCGGAGACACGCCCCGAGATCGAGGAGGTAGCGGCTTCCCATGGCTGGTCGTTAGGCGGAATTGACATCGTTGAGCTCTCGGCCCTGGACGAGAAGATAGCAGCCGAAGCGCAGACCACATTGTTTCATCCCTCGGAAGTGGAACTTACCGAAACAACCAAATATCTGCTGGAGGAGGTTGAACGAACCCGTCCGCAGCGGGTCGCGTTCGATTCCTGTTCGGAGCTCCGGTTACTGGCTCAAAGTTCGTTACGGTATCGGCGCCAAATCCTTGCCCTCAAACAATATTTCTCGGGGCGAAATTGCACGACATTGTTACTCGATGATGCGACCGCGGGCGAAGCTGACTCGCATGTTCAGAGCCTGGCTCACGGCGTGATCAGCCTGGAACAACTCTCGCCGGAATACGGCGGTGCCCGGCGGCGCCTGTTAGTCCGGAAGATTCGGGGAACGACTTTCCGCGGCGGTCACCACGATTTCGCAATTTGCACCGGTGGCCTTGAAGTATTTCCGAGGCTGGTTGCGGCGGAACATCGTTATTCGTTCGAACCGGAGAATATTTCCAGCGGAGTCGAAGAGTTAGACCTGCTTCTCGGCGGAGGACTGGCCCGCGGGACCAGCAATCTTTTCACCGGCCCGCCGGGGACAGGCAAATCAACGCTGGCGCTCACTTACGCCATTGCGGCGGCGCGGCGCGGCGAGCGGGTATTGATTTACACGTTTGATGAGAGCCTCAATGTTCTGCGGGAACGAGCGCGAGGATTGAATCTCGATCTGGATCAGTGCGTAAAGGAGGATTTAATTCGGACCATACAAGTCGACCCTGCGGAATTGACTCCGGGCGAGATTGCATTCCAGATCCAAACCGCGGTGCAGACCGAGAACGTGCGGATGGTTTACCTCGATAGTCTCAATGGTTATCTTCATGCCATGGGCGAGGAGCGTTCGCTCAACCTCCAGTTGCATGAGCTGCTGACCTATCTTAACCAGCGCGGCGTTGTCACCATTTTGGTGCTGTCACCGCAGGGCCTGTTAGGCCAGATGCAGTCTCCAATCGATCTAACCTATCTCGCGGATAGCGTACTGGCGTTGCGGTTCTTCGAAGACAACGGTTCGATCCGAAAAGCGATCTCGGCGATCAAGAAGCGAACCGGCAGGCATGAATCTACGATTCGCGAATTGAAAATCGACCGGTCGGGCATAACCGTCGGACCGCCCCTTGATAAATTTCGGGGGGTATTAACCGGCGTGCCCTACGTCGATCATCGGCCGGACCACGCAATCAAAAACACGGATGCGGCGCACGGATGACAGTGAAAGAGCGGTGCTGGTCCTTTCGCCCAGCGGGCAGGACGCGCAGTTGGCTGCCGGCGCGTTGGAAGGGGCTGAAATTCGGGCCTGTATTTGTAACGACCTGGTCGACCTGACCAGTCGCCTAACGGAACAAACAAACGCGTTACTCATTGCCGAGGAAGCGCTGGTGCTCGATCATTTGCCCGTCCTGCTGGAGCAGCTCGGCCGCCAGCCGCCGTGGTCGGACGTTCCGGTTATCATTCTTACCGCCCCCGGCGGCGGTGATCGGGTCAGCGTGCAGGCTCTCAAAATCTTCGGACCGACTGCGAACGTCAGTCTCCTGGAGCGACCATTGCGAACGGTTACCCTGATAGCCGCAGTCAAGGTCGCGGTTCGCGCGCGCACTCGCCAGTTGCAGGTGCGCGATCTGATCAAGGAACGCGAGACGATCCTGGCCAGCATCAGCGACGCCTTTTCCGCTCTCGATCAAAATTTCCGATACGTTTATGTGAACGACAAAGTTGCGGAACTCGCCGGGTTGCCGAAGGAAAAAATGATCGGCCAGGTCATCTGGGACATTTTTCCGGACGCGAAGCAGGGAGAATTCTATGACCGGTGTATCCGCGCCATGGAGACGCGCCAGCCCGATCATTTCGAGTTGTTCTACAAGCCGTGGGGCCGATGGCTCGAAACGCGGATTTACCCTGCCAGTGATGGGATTGTGATTTTTCGCGCCGACATTTCGGAGCGCAAAGCACAGGAGGAACGTATTCTCCAAAACGAACGCAAGCTCAAGGAACTGGAAGAACGCGTTCGACTCGCGGTAGAAGCCGCCAACGTCGGCACGTTTGATTTTTATCCGCCTACCGGCGCTCTGGCCTGGTCTAACCGCTGTAACGAAATCTTTGGTTTGCCATCAAATGCCAAGGTTGATTACGCAACCTACATCAACGGTATCCATCCGGACGATAGACACATCATCCAGGAGACCGTCGAGTCCGTTTTGAAACCCGGGAGCACAACTCATTACGACATTGAGTACCGCGTCATCGGGCGAGATGACAGACGCGAACGCTGGGTTTCCGAAAAAGGACGCGCAATTCTCGACGAGTCCGGCCACGCCGTCCGATTTATTGGCACCATCCTCGACATCACAGCGTCGAAGAACACGGCAATGGCACTCCAGAGCGCCAAGCAACAGGCGGAGGAGGCGAATCGGGCCAAAGATCAATTTCTGGCAATGCTTTCGCATGAGTTGCGAACGCCGTTGACGCCGGTGTTGATGACCATCAGTCAATTACGGCGCGACCCAAATCTCAGCGATGAGGTGCTGCGCGATCTGGAAATGCTCCATCGAAACGTGGAACTGGAAGCGCTCCTGATCGACGACCTGTTGGACCTCACTCGAATCGCGCACGGCAAACTCGAGTTACACAGCGATGCCGTCAATGTCCATACCTGCATTGAGCATGCGCTCAGCATTGCCCAAACCGACCTAACGAATAAAAAACTTCAGCTCAGCTGCCGGCTCGAAGCAGCCGAACATCATTGTTGGGCCGACGCCGCCCGCTTGCAGCAGGTGTTCTGGAATCTGATCAATAATGCGGTCAAGTTCACCCCGCCGGAGGGTAGAATCGAAATTCGCACCCAAAACGATGGCGCCCATCACATCGTCATCGAGGTCGAGGACACAGGCGTCGGCATTGATCCTTCTGTGCAACCCCGGATCTTCAATGCGTTCGAACAGGGCGGGCAAAGCGTTACCAGTAAGTACGGAGGACTCGGGTTGGGCCTCGCTGTGTCTAAACGAATCATCGACCTACATCAGGGAACGATTTCCGTGCGCAGCCCGGGCGCGAACCAGGGAACCACCTTCACGATTGAATTGCGGGCCATGGAAACGTCCCTACTCGACGGACCAGTATATTATGTACAGGATTCCCCGGCGAAGCCGGCCCGGGCCCGTATTCTTCTGGTCGAAGACCACAATGACACTGCGCGAGTGCTTCTCCGGCTGCTGGAACGAAGCGGATATGATGTCGGGCATGCCGATTGTCTCACCGCCGCCAAACAGCTGGTCGCACACCGGCCATTCGATTTGGTAATCAGCGACCTTGGCCTGCCGGATGGCAGCGGGCTGGATTTAATGCGGGAACTGCGGGAACGCCATGGCCTGTCGGGCATCGCGCTGAGTGGCTACGGCATGGATGAGGACCGTGCCGCCAGCAAGGCCGCCGGATTCGTCGAACACTTCACCAAACCGATTGATCCCGAACGGCTGCGAAGCGCGGTAGCACGATTGGTATCTGCCAAGTCAGTCTAACGTCGGGAGCATATTAGGGGCGGCGATCAATCCCGGCCTGGCATTGCCTGGCATTCACCGAGCGGCGATTGCAACGGACAAAACGCGCGAAGCCAGTTGCGCCACCGCTGTTTCCCGCATTAGCTTCGAATCTAATGCGCAAATTTTTCGCTGTTATTATTCCGGTAGTTGTTTGCACCTCGCTTTCGTTAGGCCAGGTCGATCGCATTACCGGGAAAAATTTTGCCAGCCGTTCTGAAGTGTTGGCACGGCACGGAATGGTATGCACCAGCGTACCGCTGGCCACGCAGGTGGGAGTTGAGATCCTGAAGCGCGGGGGCAGCGCGGTTGACGCCGCCATCGCCGCTAATGCGACCCTGGGTTTAATGGAACCGGTGTCCAACGGAATCGGGGGCGACCTGTTCGCGATCGTTTATAGCGCCAAAGAAAACAAGTTGTATGGCATTAATGGCAGCGGCCGCTCGCCGTTAGGCCTGAGCTATGACCAGATGAAGACGGAGCTGGCCAAGCTGAAGCGGGACACCATCCCGCCCCGGGGCATGTTGCCGATCAGCGTGCCCGGATGCGTCGATGCCTGGGCGGAATTGCACAAAAAATTTGGCAAACTCAAGCTGGCGGACGACCTCGCCCCCGCCGCTCGTTATGCCGATGAGGGTTTTCCGGTCTCCGAACTGATCGCCTTCTACTGGCAGTTTGGCCCTGAGCTTTATAAAGGTTTGCCCGGCGCATTCGTCGAGACCTACACCCTCGATGGCAAAGGTCGCGTTCCGGCTAAGGGCGATATTTTCAAGAATCCGGGCCTGGCCAAAACTCTTCGCCTGATCGGCGAGAAAGGGCGCGACGCCTTCTACAAGGGCGAAATCGCGCAACAGGTCGATGCCTTTATGCAGGCTAATGGCGGTTACCTGCGCAAGGCTGATTTTGAAAAGCATACCAGCACCTGGGTGGATCCGGTGTCAACCAACTATCGCGGATACGATGTGTTCGAGCTTCCGCCTAACGGACAAGGCATTGCCACCCTGCAGATTCTCAACATTCTGGAAGGGTTCGATCTGCGCGCCTGGGGACGCACCTCGCCCGAAACAGTCCATGCCATGGTCGAGGCCAAGAAGCTGGCCTGGGCGGATCGCGCAAAGTTTTACGCCGATCCGGATTTTGCCCGCGCACCAGTGGCCGATTTAATCTCGAAAAAATATGCGGCCGAACGGCGCCGGCTCATTGATCCGATGAAGGCGGCGAAAAAAGTCGAAGCGGGCAATCCAGCAGCGCTCGACCACGGCGATACGATCTACATGTGCGCGGCCGACGATGAGGGCAACATGGTCAGCCTGATCCAGAGCAACTATCGCGGGATGGGCAGCGGAATTGTGGTTCCAGGTCTCGGCTTCATGCTCCAGGATCGCGGTGAACTGTTTTCCATGGAGCCGGGGCATGCCAATGTTTACGCCCCGGGAAAACGGCCTTTTCACACCATCATTCCAGGATTCGTGATGAAAGAGGGGAAACCGTGGCTGGCTTTCGGTGTCATGGGCGGAGGCATGCAGCCTCAGGGCCACGTTCAGGTTCTTACCAATATGATCGATTTTGGCCTAACAACCCAGGAAGCAGGCGACGCTGCTCGCTGGCAGCACGAAGGCGACACCGAGCCGACCGGCGAAAAGTTGGATGAGCATGGCGGCTACGTAAATCTGGAAAGCGGTTACCCGTACGAAACGATGCGGGAATTGATGAAGAAAGGCCACGACGTGCGCCTCGACCTGGGAGGCTACGGCGGTTATCAGGCGATCAAAGTTGAGATGCATGATGGCGTCCGGGTTTACGCCGGCGCCAGCGAGTCGCGGAAGGACGGACAGGCAGCGGGATACTGAAACGGGTCGCCCGTTACGACCCTCAATGACCAAGCACGAATGACGAATGGCTTGAGGCCGGTTTGATTCCTGGGCACTCGATCTCAATGCTCGCCTAACAGTTCGTCAAGATCGAGCGGACGCGTGTACATTTGAACCTTGCCTTCCGAATCTCGCGGCCATTCGACGTTAGGCCGATCCCAATACAGCTCGATTCCGTTGCCATCCGGATCACGCAAATATAACGCTTCGCTTACGCCGTGATCGCTGGCGCCGTCCAGCGGGATTTCTGCCGCGACCAGGCGCCGCAGCGCGTCTGCCAGCGCGGCCCGGTTAGGATACAAGATCGCGAAATGATACAGCCCGGTTGTACCCGGCGGAGGAGCAGCGCCGCCCGCGCTTTCCCACGTATTCAACCCGATGTGATGGTGATAACCGCCGGCGGAAACAAACGCTACTTCATCGTCGCGCCGTTGCTGAAGTTCGAACCCGAGCACGCCGCAATAAAAATCCAGCGCCCGATCAATATTGGAAACTTTTAGATGAACATGTCCGATTCGGACACGTTGATCGACAGGCCGATCGTTCATTCTCGGTTTATGCGCTCTTGCTTTGGCACGAAAAACCGTAACGCCACCGGCTGTCTAACTAAAACGGAATCTTCATCCCCAGGTTCTTGACCAGGAACGCCCACTGATCGGTCACGTCTTCGATTACTTTTGCCGTCGGTTTCCCGGCACCGTGCCCGGCCCGCGTTTCAATTCGAATGAGAACCGGGGCATTGCCGGCCTGCGCTTTTTGCAATGCCGCGGCAAATTTGAAGCTGTGCGCCGGAAAAACCCGGTCGTCATGATCAGCCGTGGTGATCAGGGTGGGCGGATATTTTCCACCCGGTTTGATGTTGTGCAGAGGTGAGTATTTTTTGATCGCTTTGAATTCGTCGGCGTTATCGCTGGAACCGTAATCGGACGCCCAGGCCCAGCCGATGGTGAATTTCTGGAATCGCAGCATGTCCATCACTCCCACGCCGGGTAACGCCGCTCCCCACAAATCCGGACGCTGATTGAGCACCGCGCCGACCAGCAGGCCGCCATTGCTGCGGCCACTGATCGCCAGTTTCGGTGTCGACGTGTACTTGTTAGCGATCAGCCATTCCCCCGCGGCGATGAAATCGTCGAACACATTCTGCTTCCGTAGTTTCGTTCCCGACAGGTGCCACTCCTGGCCGTATTCACCGCCGCCGCGCAAATTCGCCACCGCGTAAAGCCCGCCCATTTCCAGCCAGGTCGCGATCGCCGGAGAAAAATTCGGGACGTTCGAAATATTGAATCCGCCATAGCCGGTTAAGAGCGTTGGATTGTTACCGTTTTTCTCCATTCCTTTGCGGTAGGTGATGAACATCGGAACGCGCGTGCCATCCTTGCTCTGGTAAAAAACCTGTTCGGTGGTGTAATCGTCCGACTTGAAGTCGATTTTAGGCCGGAACAACACCGCGCTTTGTCCGGACTTGAAGTCGTAGCGATAAATAGCCGGCGGCTCGGTAAAACTAACGAATGAGTAAAACGTCTCGGTGTCGTGGCGTTTTCCCGAGAATCCACCGGCGGTGCCCAGGCCGGGTAGTGGAATCTCACCAGCCGGTTTACCGTTCAATTCGAACAATCGCACCACTGAATGCGCGTCCTTCAAATAGCCGGCTATGAACCGGTCGCCGACGGCCGAAACGTTCTCCAGCTTGTCGGCGGACTCCGGCACGAGCTCTTTGATCTCGTCCGGCTTTCGCACATCGATGGCCACAATGCGGGCGCGCGGCGCGTTGAGATCGGTATGAAACCAAAAAACCGGCCCGTCATTATCGATGAAGTTGTAGGCGGCATCCTGTTTATTGAGCAGCTCGACCACTTTGCTGCCCGGCTGCTGCAAATCCTTGTAGAACACCCGATTTTTCGGATCGGTTCCCTGCGAGACCTTGATGATCAGATAACGCCCATCGTCGGTAACGGCCGCGTTAAAAAGCCAGTCTTTGTGATCTTTGCGCTCGTAAATCAGCGTGTCCTGCTCCTGGGGCGTTCCGACCTTGTGATAATAGACTTTGTGAAAATAGTTAGTCTGCTTGAGTTCTTCACCGCTCGGCGCGTCGTAGCGACTGTAAAAGAGACCGCTTCCATCGTGGTCCCATGACGCACCCGAGAATTTGATCCACTTCAGATGGTCGCTCTGGTCTTGGCCTGACTCGATGTCGCGAACTTTCCATTCCTGCCAGTCCGATCCCGCGGTCGCGAGCCCGTAGGCCAGCAGTTTTCCGGTCTGGGGCACTGCGGTCCCGCTGAGAGCGACGGTGCCGTCAGTCGATAACGTATTAGGATCGATTAAGGCACGCGGCTCGCCCGGTAGCGCGGTTGCGACATAAAATACGCTTTGATTTTGGAGACCGCTGTTTTTGGAAAAGAAGTAATTGCCGCCTTCCTTGAATGGGATGCCAAACTTTTCGTAGTCCCACAGAGCAGTTAGGCGTTCGTTAATTCGCTTGCGCTCGGGAATTTTCGCGAGGTAATCGAAGGTGATTTTATTCTCCGCTTCGATCCAGGTCCGGGTAGCGGGCGCGTCCAGGTCCTCCAGCGGGCGGTATGGATCGGATACTTTTATCCCGTGATATTCATCGGTCTGGTTACTGGTCGGCGGTTTCGGATAAGATATGTTTTCCTTGGCGAAACTGGAAACGGCGAATGCTGAAACGATCAGGGCAACGCGGAGCAATGATTTCATAGACGTCGGAACCCGAAACCTGTCACGGGTGACGATTTGGACAACGGGTAAACCGCGCTGGTTCAATTGGGAGCTACTCTTCCTGCCTTGGCCCCTCGCGTGAATGACACTGGCGTCGACCATGAATGGCCTCGTCCATCCAAAGCGGCGTAGCATGCCCGCCCATTTGGATTGTCGTTTCCGCGCTTCCTTCCGATTCAGACCGCGGCGGTTTGTTTGCCCGAGATAATGCGACCGCCGCTACAACTTTTGAATCGTTAGGCTAATTCCGGCCGGCCTTGAGATCCGCCAGTTTTCGTTCCGCTTTTGCCACATCGGACGGACGGCCGCTGCCCATCTT
>DATFCK010000313.1:0-2483 GCA_035253185.1 Chthoniobacterales bacterium
ATTTGCAGGTTAAGATTCGCGGATTCCGTCTCGAGATCGGCGAAGTTGAAGCCGCCCTGCGAGCGCATTCCGGGATTCGTGAGGCGGCGGTAGGCCTGGCGGAGAACGAACACGGAGAGCGACAGTTAACCGCCTTTTTGGTCTTTGAAAATGACCCTGGTGTTACCGTTTGTGGTTTGCGAAAATTTCTCGCTGAAAAACTGCCGGAGCACGCTATTCCTGCTCATTTCCGCGTGGTGCCGGCGCTGCCGTTCACGTCGACCGGAAAAATCGATCGACAGGCGCTTACCGGCGATTTTGGAACAGATTTGCCGATCGGCACGGAATACGCGGCTCCCAGGAACGAACGGGAACGCCAACTGGTCCGTATCTGGCAGGACCTGTTAGGTATCAACCGGATTGGAATTTCCGAGAATTTTTTCCATCTCGGCGGTCACTCATTATCCGCCACTCAGGTAGTAGCGAGGATTCGCAACGAAATGGGATTTGAACTGCCGTTACGGGAATTTTTCGACAGCCCGACTATTGCAGAACTATGTCCAAAACTACAAAACGCGACTGTAATTCAGTCGGCTTTGTTTTCGCGGAGAAAGCGCGAAGGTCCGGTCAAATTGTCGTTTGCCCAGGAGCGGCTGTGGTTTCTGGATCAGCTCGAGCCTAACAGCCCGGCCTATCACATTCCCGATGCGTATATCATCAACGGCCCAATCGACGTCAGTATTTTGGAACGCAGCCTGCGAGCGGTCGCTGATCGACATGAATTGCTGAGAACAACCTTACAGGTCAAGGACGGCAACCCGGTCCAGGTTATTGGCCCGTCGTCTAACCTAACTGTTCAAAGCATCGATCGGGCGAGTGCGTCTGAAACCGAGCAGGAAACTGAGATTGTGCGCCAGATCAAAGAGAACTCAGCCACCGTCTTCGATCTGGCCACAGGTCCCCTGTTGCAATTGAAAGTCGTCCGCCTCGCGCCGGAGCGTTATCTGCTGCTGGTAAACATGCATCACGTGGTGTCGGACGATTGGTCCCTCGGAGTGTTTTATCGCGAGTTGTCACAATTCTATTCCGCATTTCTAAACCACGCGACGGCCGGGTTGGAGCCGTTGCCGATTCAATACGCAGATTATGCCCTGTGCCAGAGAAGGTGGATGGAAGAAGGTGAACTCGAACGACAGTTAGTTTACTGGCGAAACCAACTCGCCGACGCGCCGACCCTCGAATTGCCGCTCGATTTTCCACGGCCGCCGAGGCAGACGTTTATCGGAACGCGAATTCCGTTTCAGATATCCCCGGAATTGACCGCGCGCCTGAAAGCGTTCGACCGCGCGGAGAATGTGACCCATTTCATGACTCTGTTGGCGGCGTTCCAGGTCCTGCTCGCACGCTATTCCGGACAGGATGACATTGTCGTGGGCGTTCCGATCGCCAATCGCCGCCATGTCGAAGTCGAGGGTTTGTTCGGGTTTTTCGTCAACATGCTCGTTCTGCGGGGCGATTTGAGCGGCCGGCCCAGTTTCCGTGAGATCGTTAGGCGAGTCCGCACTGCGGCGCTGGAAGCGTATCAAAACCAGGATTTGCCATTTGAGAAACTGGTCGAAGACATCAATCCGGACCGGGATCTGAGCCGGCCACCGCTGTTTCAGGTGATGTTCGCGATACACGATGTGCCGACGCATCCCCTGACACTCCCAAATGCGGTCGTGACCCGGCGCGTGCATGCGGTGCATGCCACCCATTTCGATCTTGAGTTCTATCTGTCAACCGCAGCCGATCCGTGGTCCGGCTTCATCGGTTTTAATACCGACTTGCTCGCCCCCGCGACCATCGAGCGCATGATCGGGCATTATTTGACGTTGTTGGATTCGTTGTTGCAGGCGCCGGAAGCAGCTGTTTTCGCCGCTTCGATGTTGTCCGATGGCGAAAAGGACCAGCTGGACCAATGGAGCGGAACATCGGCAGACTACGGCAATCCGCAGTGCGTGCATCAATTGTTCGAAGAACAAGTCCGTAGATCGCCTGACGCGATTGCGGTTCAGTTCGACGGCCGGACGCTGACTTACCGGGAACTGAATTTGCGCGCCAATGCCCTGGCGTTTGAGCTTCTGGTTCTGGGGACTAACCGCGAAACCCGCATCGGTGTATGCGTCGAGCGTTCTCTCGAAATGGTGGTGGCCCTTATCGCCGTTTTGAAGGCCGGCGGCACGTATGTTCCAATCGATATTCATTTCCCGCCCGAGCGTGTTGCTCTGATTCTCAAAGATTCGGGAGCGGAAATTCTGATTCTCCACCAATCGCTCCGCGGTCTTTGCCATGGATTTACCGGTAAGGTGTTAACGCTTGATCAGGTCCGAGAGCCTAACGGCGCGACCGGGCCGGATGTTTCCGTTTCGGGGGCCGACGCTGCCTACGTCTATTACACGTCCGGATCAACCGGCCGGCCCAAAGGGGTGATTATCGAACACCATTCGGTCGTGAACTTTTTG
>DATFCK010000314.1:0-4835 GCA_035253185.1 Chthoniobacterales bacterium
AAATCAGGGCGGTTCGATGTCGATCAGGCAATTTCGGTGGACCAGATCCGGAACAGCGGCCGGGAGGAGATTCTGGAGCGGATACTGACATTGCCGGAAGTATCGCGAATGCGGGGAGCGTGACGGTTCCACTGCGCTTCACCGCGTTAAATCGTTAAATCGTTAAATCGTTAAATAGTTAAATAGTTGAAAATGTTAAAACGGAAGATGCAGCGGTTTAACGATGTAACGGTTTTAACAATTCGCGGAGCGCAGCGAAACTTTTCGTCATTCATTTGATGAAAATCCTTCACTCGATCTCCGAGCTCGCGTCCCTGCCCGGCCCCCTGTTCCTCGCCATCGGGGTCTTCGACGGCGTTCATCGCGGGCACCAGGCGGTGATTTCCACCTCGGCCCGGCATGCTCACGCGGCCGATGGAACGCCAATCGTGGTGACATTTGATCCGCATCCGGCGAAGGTGCTTAGGCCTAACGATGCTCCTCATCTGCTAACCGCGCGACAGCACAAAATCGACCTGATTCGAAGTCTGGGCGTGGAGCATCTTCTGATCATCGAATTCAACCGCGAATTTGCGGCTACCTCGCCGGAAGAATTTGTTCGCCAGCTCACCGAAAATTCAAAGCCGCTGCGCGAAATCTGTGTCGGCCATGAATGGTCATTCGGTCGTAACCGGGCCGGAAATCTTGCTCTGCTAAAGAAACTGGGAGCGGAGCTTCAGTTCGATGTGGTCGGCATTCCGCCGGTAACGGTCGGCGGCCATGTCGTTAGTAGCACGGCGATTCGCGATGCGATTAAGAAAGGCGATTTTGATGCCGCGGCTGAGATGCTGGGCCGGCCCTACACCATCGTGGGAACGGTCAGCGGTGGCGACAAGCTCGGTAAAAAGCTGGGCTTTCCAACCGCGAATCTCAGCGCTCACAGCGAGCAATTTCCGCCCGATGGCGTTTACTTCGCCGAAGCCTGGCTCGATGGCGTCCTTCATCACGGCGTGGTTAACCTCGGAATCCGGCCCACGGTGGCGAAAGGTGAGCCGCAACGGATACTGGAAATTCACCTGCTCGATTTCGATCGAGAGATTTATGGTCAGGAAATGGAGGTGCGGTTTCTCCAGTATCTGCGACCGGAAAAAAAGTTTCCGAGCGTCGATGTGTTGGTGCGACAAATCGAGGCGGACGTTCAGCAGGCGAGAAAACTTTGCGCCGCCTAACGGTAGGCGGCATCGGCTTCCAGCCGATGAGCTGAAGATTTCATTGGCTGGAAGCCAATGCCACTTCGGTTAACGCCCCCCTTTGCGTCCGGCCAGTTTCAAACGGCTGCCGTGTTTTACGCTCGAAACCGTCAGCTCAGCTTTGCGGTTCTTTCTTCGGCGGGCCAGTCTGAACTCCTGTTCCAGTTTCACCATGCGGCGATCGATATTCTGAATCTGGGCCAGCAACGCTTCCTTGCGTTGGGAGAGTCGCATCAGCTGTTTCAGCTTGAGGCTCGAGACCTTGGACGGCACGCGGTATTTTCCCGCGGAATGCAGACAATGCAAACGAATCGGCGCCGCCGGACTTGGGCGGAATCGGCCTAACGAGTGATCATGGCCGGCTCACGGGCAGTGAACACCGCCGCCGCCAGGCCCAGTGCGCCGACGATTATTCCGGCCACGCCGGCAAGTCCAAATAGCCATACCGGTGGCAAGGCAGACAATCGAGCCACCAGCTCATACACAAATCGGCCGCCCCCCGAAAGAAAGTAGGCCAGCACGCTGGCCAGCAGCGCAGCAACAATCAAAACGGTGCCCCGCAGCCGCTCCATGGCGCGGGCAGACTGCGCCGGCAAAGATTGCATCACCCGGGCGGTGAATCCGGCGTCATCGATATAGGGCGCGGCTTCGCGCAGCTGCCGATCCAACTCTTGGTCGTCAATGAAGTTGTTCTTCATTCTATATTAGTTAGGCCCCCAGGCTGCCAGCGTGCGTTTCAGCTTTTCCCTTCCCCGCAGGACATTAGTTTTCACCGTGCCCAGCGGAATGTCCAGAACACGGGCTGCCTCATCATGCGACAACCCGTTCTGACAACACAACACTACCGCGGTTCGCTCATGGAGAGGAAGCAGGTTTAGTGCGTGCATAAGATCATGTTTTAGACCGGGTTCAACCGATTGGGGATCGATCTCCCGCTGCCATTGTGACTCGTCGATTCCCACCAGTTCCTTCTTCTTTCGGGCGTCCTCTCGAAAACAATTATAGGCGATTCGATAGAGCCAGGTCGAGAACTTCGCTTCACCGCGGAAGCTGCGGATATTCTTGTAAGCCCGAACGAATGCTTCCTGGGACAAGTCGTCGGCCATGGCAAAATCGTTTCGGGTGAGCTGGCGTAACAGGCCGCGAACGCTCGATTGATGACGGCGAACCAGCTCGCCAAAAGCGTGCTGGTCGTCATCAACAAGAACGCGAGCGACAAGGTCGGCATCGGTTAACTCCACGTACTAGACCATTGGCAAGCCATACCGGTTACACAACACTGATAATTAGGGCAACGGCGGTGGATTGTCCGGCCTCGGTTTTGGGCCGCCTTCCATCTTCCACACCAGGAGGTAACCCGCGCCAATCAGGAACGGAATGATGCCCAGCGCCCAAGCGCCCCCTTCCCAATTGTTCACCGCCCCCAGGAACAACATGATGCCGAGGCCTACCATGACCAGCACAACGCCGCGGCGCATGTCCGACCGCTGACGTTCAGGTGGCGCCGGCGGGGCCAGTAACGCTGGCGGCACCGGCTGGCCTTTTTCGACCATCATCCGAATCGTTTTATGCATCATCCGATTCTTGGAGAAGGTGAAGTACAGAATCACCGCGACAATGAATACGGGCGCGCCGAAGATGGTCATGAACACGATCGCGACCAGTGGGATGACTTCGCCTGGAATTTCACCACCGTTCCCGTGACCGATATGCGGGCCGTCTTCGTCGTCATCGGTAATGGAAAAGCTCAGGCCTTTTTTCTGTAATTTCTGATCGATTCGGCGCTGAATTTTGTCGGCCAAATCGGTTGTGGCGGTCGGGCTAATGGCTGGCGATACCGAAGGCGTGGTGGCCACCGGAGAGGACATCGGACTGGTAGCTACCGACGCCGTCGGGGTCTGGCTAAAGGCGCTCCAGGCAAGCACAAACAGGCCGAGGCAGGTTAGGGACAATGTTTTCATACTATGGATTTAATGGTGAGATGCGGTCCGGACAGCTTTTGGATTCAGGAAATTGGGGAATTGCCGCCGATTTCGGGTTGCGAACCGCCACCGCCCCGCCATTATTCTACCCTCTTAGTTGCGGGTGTAGCTCAGTGGTAGAGCACCTCCTTGCCAAGGAGGACGTCGCGAGTTCGAGTCTCGTCACCCGCTGTTACTCCCTGTGCGACCGGTAGACCGTTCCTAAACTAGTGCGACGGTCATAGACCGCCGCTACAATAGGCCGCCCGATGGACGCTGCTCGCATTACCCCGTCGTTGGATGAATTCCGCCGGTTCGCCAAACAAGGCAATCTCATCCCGGTGGTCGCCACGTTTGTCGCCGATGTGGAAACGCCGGTCTCTGCGTTCGCCAAAATACGCGATCGCGGGCCGTGTTATTTGTTCGAATCGGCCGAGAAAAACGAGGAGTCCGGCCGGTTCTCGTTTATCGGCACCGAACCTTTGGTCACTATCCAAAGTCGCGGTGAAACGATTTCGGTCGTCGAACATGGTCAGCGCCGTGATCAGCCGATTGAAAACGATCCGTTAGCCGAGCTGGAAAACGTGATGCGGCGTTTCCGCTTTGTTCCCCATCCTGAACTTCATCAGTTCATTGCCGGCGCGGTTGGCTACATCGGATTCGATGTCGTTCGGTTTTTCGAACCGAGCGTGCCGGTTCATCCCCGGGACGATCTTCAATTGCCGGACTGCGCGTTTATGATTTCGAGCCTAACGATCGTGTTCGATCACCGGCTCCGAAAGATGCACGTCGTTTGCAACGCGCTGGTCAACGCCGCCGACGAGGTCGATTCAGCCTATCGACAGGCAAAGGCGAAGCTCGAATGCCTCGTGGAAATTCTCAGCCGGCCGCTGCAATTGCGGCCCATTGCCAGCGATCGACCGGAGAAATTGCCGGTGCCGAACAGCAACACCAGCCGCGATGAATTCGAGAGCATGGTGCGCCAGGCCAAAGAGCACATCGCGGCCGGCGATATTTACCAGGTCGTTTTGTCACAAAGGTTTGATGTCGATTTCGCCGGCGACGAACTGGATTTGTATCGCTGCCTCCGCTTCGGCAACCCTTCGCCTTATATGTTTTGCCTGAAACTGCTGGACGGCGTGACGCTCCTGGGCAGTTCGCCGGAACTTCACGTTAGGTTGCAGAATCGTGTCGCTGAGATACGTCCGATTGCCGGAACCCATCGTCGCGGTCGCGATTTGGCCGAAGACGAAAGGTTAGGCCGGTCGCTGTTAGATGATCCGAAAGAACGCGCCGAACATGTGATGCTGATCGATCTGGCTCGCAACGATCTTGGGCGCGTCGCCGAATTTGGCAGCGTCAAAGTCACCGAACAAATGGTGATCGAACGCTACAGCCACGTCATGCACATCGTGTCGCATGTTGTCGCCCAACTGCGAAAAGAGCACACCGCGTTCGACGCCGTTCGAGCCACTTTTCCGGCCGGCACGCTCTCGGGCGCTCCCAAAATTCGGGCCATGCAAATCATCGCCGGTCTGGAGAAGGCGCGCCGCGGGTTTTATGGCGGCATCGCGGGCTACTTCGGATTCGATGGCTCGCACGATAGCTGCATTGCGATCCGTTCAATGGTGTTGAAAGACGGCAA
>DATFCK010000315.1:0-2584 GCA_035253185.1 Chthoniobacterales bacterium
AGGTGAAAGACGGATGGCGGCCGCTTTATGGCGATGTCGATCAGAATGGGTTTGCCGTCGAATGGCATGATTTCCGGACCGAACGCTCATTCAACTGGGGACGCACCTTTCATCAGAAGAGTCTGGAGTTTTGTCTGAATCTTGAAGGCCACGGCGAAATCGGCATGCGGACAAAGGTCGGCTATTTTCCGGGAAACTGCGGCTACTATGCGACCGCCGAGGAGCCACTGGCGGCATCACGACGAGCGCGCGATCACCATCAATTCGTGACGCTCGAATTTTCGCGAAAGCACCTGCAATCGCAATTTGTGCAGGACGAAGCCGATCTGGAACCGGAAATTCGGCGGGTTATTTTTGGCGACCAGGATAAGGCGGTCGTTGGGCCGGTCCGGCCGATGTCGATCGAGCAGCGCAGTGTTGTCGCCAGTGTTTCCGCGCCCCCGGTGGCGAAGGCGGCCCAGATTCTTTGGTATCAGAGCAAGGCCCTGGAATTAATGGCGCATTTCTTCTTCACCCCGAAGGACCCGGAGTTTTTCTGTATGCGGCAGAAACGGGTGTCGCGAGAGCGAGTTGAACGCACCAAGGAATTGCTGACGCGCGACCTGGCGAATCCTCCCACGCTGGAAATGCTCGGGCAAGAGGTGGGCTGCAGTCCGTTCCATCTCAGCCGTATTTTTTCGCGGGAAGTCGGCCTAACTATTCCTCAATTTTTGCGAAATGTGCGGATGGAACGCGCGGCCGAACTGCTGCGGAGCGGACGCTACAATGTCACCGAAGCCGCGACTGAAGTTGGCTATTCGAGTTTGAGCCATTTCAGTAAAGCGTTTTGCGAAACGATTGGCTGTTGTCCGGTGCTCTATCCGGCAGCGAAAAACGTGATTCTCGACCGCTGAAGCGGCCGGACGTTAAAACGTTAAACCGTTGAAACGTTAAATCGTCTCTCCCCCATTTAACGTTGTAACGATTTAACATTTAACCTTCGAATGAAGATCACCCGCGCCCTCATCTCCGTCTCGGACAAGAAGGGCGTTGCTGCCTTTGCCCGCGAATTGGAGCGGCAAGGTGTCGATATTATTTCGACCGGCGGCACCGCCGAATTGCTGAAGAAGAACAAGATCCCGGTTCGCGAAATTTCCAGCTTCACTGCATTTCCGGAAGTGTTGGAAGGACGGGTGAAAACGCTGCATCCGCGCGTGCACGGCGGGCTGTTGTACAAGCGCGATAATCCAAAGCATGTCGCGGAAGCACGGGAATGCGGCTTCGAACCGATCGATCTGGTGGTGGTGAACCTGTACCCATTCGAAGAAACGGTGGCTAAGCCTAACGTTACCCTGTCGGAAGCAATCGAGAATATCGATATTGGCGGCCCTTCGATGATTCGCAGTGCAGCCAAAAACTATCAATCGGTGACGGTGATTGTGGATCCGGCCGACTACGAAGTGGTGCTCGAGAATATGCGCGACCACGACGGCGAAACTACGCTCAAGCTGCGCGAACATCTGGCGATCAAGGCCTTCATTAAGACGTCGAGCTACGATCGCGCTATCAGCACGTTTTTGAATAAGGAACAGGCTACCGATGCCTCATTCTCGCTTTCTCTTCCGCTGGCGATGCGGCTGCGGTATGGCGAGAATCCCCATCAGCAGGCTGCGCTCTACGGCGATTTCGATAAACATTTCGAGAAGCTGCACGGCAAGGAATTGTCGTTTAACAATATTCTCGATATCAGCGCCGCCACCGGTTTAATCGGAGAATTCGCCGAGCCGACGGTGGCGATCCTAAAGCACAATAATCCGTGTGGCGTTGGAACCGATCCCGATCTCGCCGAAGCGTGGGAAAAAGCGTTTGCCACCGATAAACAAGCGCCATTTGGCGGTGTGATTATCTGCAACCGGCCGGTTAACGAGGACTTGGCGCGAGCCATTGCCGAGATTTTTTCCGAAGTAATCATCGCGCCTGATTTCGATTCCAAAGCGCGCGCCATTCTGCAGAAGAAGAAGAATCTGCGCCTGATTCGCGCGCTGACCACACCAGCGGAAGCGATGTCGGCGGACGATATTCGTTCGGTTGCCGGCGGACTGCTCGTGCAGGAGAGCGATCGCGGCTGCCAAATTCCTCAAAACGTAGTCACCAAGCGCGAACCTTCGCCGGCTGAGCTGGACGCGATGCTTTTTGGGTGGCGGGTGGTAAAGCATGTGAAGTCTAATGCGATTGTTTATGCTGGGCCGGACCGCACGCTCGGAATCGGCGCCGGCCAGATGTCACGGGTGGATGCGTCACGCATCGCGATATGGAAAGCGGAGGAGGCGGGTCTTTCTCTCAAGGGTAGCGCAGTTGCCAGCGATGCGTTTTTCCCTTTTGCCGATGGATTAATTGCCGCCGCCGATGCCGGCGCAACTTGTGCGATTCAGCCCGGAGGTTCAGTTCGCGATCCGGAAGTCATCGCTGCGGCTAACGAGCGTGATATGACGATGATTTTCACCGGAATCCGTCATTTCCGGCATTAGGCCGGGCAAATTCCGAATCGGAAACATTTTTGGTAGCGGCGGTTCACCGAACCGCCATGGCCCGCCCGGAAGCAATC
>DATFCK010000316.1:0-16754 GCA_035253185.1 Chthoniobacterales bacterium
TTCTCAGCAGCGCCATCCAAGCCGGTACCCAACCCACGCCCACCGCGCCCGCCGCCTTTAATTGCTTACTCCCTCGCGGCTGCCTGGTGATTCCCCTGCAGCTCCAGAACCATCCGGCGGACATGCTTGTATCGTTGGCGCGGCAACAACAATTGGAGGCTCTCGTCAGGGTTTCCCCAATGCAGGACTTGAATCGGCTCCCGCCGCGTGCCCCATGAGTTCATTGCCTTCCGGTTAGGCATATAAAGATCGATCGTGTTTCGACCGGCTAATGCCCAGCCATAATCTTCCACCCGATACGTCTGTCCGGTTGATAACAACCGGAACGTCGTCCCAGCCGGCCAGCGCGACCAATCTGCGGCCGCACTTCCGATTGTCGGCGGCTTATTCTTCTTCACCGCTTTGCCCTTTTTCACCGGCTTCTTCGGAGATTTCTTGGACGGCTTCGCGCTTTTGGTTTTTGCCTTCGAGTTTACGGCCATGGTGAGGCCTTCATCTTCCGACGCCTGATCGAGCGCTTCGAAGTAATCAAATCTCGCCGCCAAATCGGCAGAAAGCCCGCGCCTGTTGTCCGCGCGCCGAATTCCCGGACTGGCGGCGCGCAACTGACCACCCAACGCGTTGCGCGACCCGTACTGCCGGTGATCGGACTCGGTATGAGTGTACGCGGTTGTGCGAACCTGTTGGAAATCACTTCGGGCTAACGGCGGCTCATACGCTGGGAGACGAGCCGTGCTGACTTTCGCCGTCTCACAGGACGAGAAGACAAGGGTTGCCACAACCGCGAGCGCGGCGGCAGAGAGAAACGAAGGTGCCGGGTTCCTCAAACGAATCGCCGGAAGTTATTAACAGCTATTCACAATTTCTGGCAAGCGGTTTTTTGAAGAGGGCTCAGAAAATGAGGAACGCGGGAAACGGCAACGAATCTGGAAACCAGCAAACCACGAACCGGAAACCTTCTTCCAAAAAACCTGAACATCCCGGATTCCTGGCTTCCAGATTAGTCTCCATTTTATTCCTGCTTTCCTGCGTTCCTGAGCAGTGGTTCAATATGTTGTTATGCTGGCCGACTTCAAAACTCAGATCGCACAGACCCTGAAAGAAATCGAAGCGCAGGGCCTTTACAAAACCGAGCGGATCATCACTTCACCGCAGAACGCACATATCAAGATAGCCGATGGCCGCGATGTGCTTAACATGTGCGCTAACAACTATCTTGGGCTGGCCGATCATCCGGCCCTGATCGCCGCGGCCAAGGAAGCGCTGGACACCCATGGCTTCGGCATGGCCAGCGTCCGGTTTATCTGTGGAACTCAGGATCTGCACAAGCAATTGGAAGCAGCGTTAACCAAATTCCTTGGCACCGAGGACACCATCCTTTACCCAAGCGCTTTCGATGCGAATGGCGGTTTGTTCGAAACGCTCCTGACCGACCAGGACGCCGTGATCAGCGATGAACTGAATCACGCGTCGATTATTGACGGTATCCGCCTCTGCAAAGCGCAGCGGCTTCGCTACAAGCATAACGACATGGCGGATTTGGAGGCCAAATTAAAGGAAGCGTCGGGAGCGCGGGTTCGGCTGATCGCCACCGATGGTTGCTTTTCAATGGACGGTACAATTGCCGAGCTCGAGGCAATCGTTAGTCTGGCGCAACAATATAACGCGCTGAGCATGATTGATGATGCCCACGCCACCGGGTTCCTGGGCAAGACCGGACGGGGGACTCACGAATACCGCGGCGTGATGGGAAAAATCGACATCATTACCGGTACGCTGGGCAAAGCGCTCGGCGGCGCCAGTGGCGGTTTCACCAGCGGCCGAAAGGAAATCGTGGACCTGCTTCGCCAGCGGTCGCGACCATATTTATTTTCTAATAGCGTCGCCCCGCACATCGTGGCCGCTACCCTGAAAGCGCTGGAACTACTCACCGGTTCCACCGAATTGCGCGACAAGCTGGAGGAAAACACCAGGTATTTTCGCGGCGCGTTAACCGACCGAGGCCTAACGATAAAGCCAGGTGTCCATCCGATCGTGCCCATCATGATCGGCGATGCCGCCAAATCCCAAAAATTCGCGGCCCGCATGCTGGAAAAGGGAGTGTACGTGATCGGCTTTTTCTATCCGGTGGTGCCACACGGCACCGCCCGGGTGCGAACGCAGGTGTCGGCCGCTCATTCCCGCCCGGATCTCGAATTCGCGGTCAACGCTTTCGCTGAGACTAACGAAGAGCTGAAATAGCCGCCGACGAGCGGCTACTCGCCTTTTGCGCCGAGGCGCGACCGGAAATTAGCCGGTGGTGCAAACCACCGGATTAACAAACAAAAAATGTTTACGCCCCGGCAAGGGCAGCGCTCAACACCCGAAACCCAGTTCGAAGTTTTTCCTCCGCCCCGGCCGGGGCGTTATCGTTATCGTTAGTACCGCGATCCGATGGCTGGCGCCACCGGCTAATTTCTATCGTGCCTCCGGCACCGGCCCGCTACTCTTCGACTTCGGTCGAAACCCGGGATTCACCTGCGCCCTGCTGAAGCGCCTGTTCCACCGCCCGCCAGGCCAGCATTGCGCACTTCACCCGTTGCGGAAATTTGCGAACACCGCTGAGTAACTGCAGATCGCCGAGCTTCACCGAGCCCGCCGGTGCGTTTGTTCCACCGGTCACCAGATCGTGAAATGCTTTGATCATCTCGCCTGCTTCGTTTCGGTTTTTTCCCTTCAACTTCATCGTCATCAGCGACGCGGAGGCCTGACTGATGGCGCAGCCGTGTCCGCTGAACTTCAAGTCTTCGAGCGCGCCATCAGCCGCGAACTTTGCGCTCAGGTGAATTTCATCGCCGCAAGCGGGATTATCGCCGTGCACGTGAACATCCGCCTCCGCGACTTCGCCGAAATTTCGCGGTCGCCGGGAATGATCCAGGATCACCTCTTGATACAACTCTTCCAGCTCAGCGCTCATCCAAAGAACCGCGCCGCCGCGCCCAAAATCTCGAGCATGCGATCTACTTCTGCGGACGTGTTGTAGAAGTAAAAGCTCGCGCGAGTAGTGCCTGGCACGCCGAATCTTCGCATCAACGGCTGGTTACAATGATGCCCGCCTCGCATGGCCAGGCCGTATTGATCGGCGTACGTCGTTAGGTCGTGCGGATGCGCTGCTTTCATCACAAATCCCACCAGCGAACCACGCTCTTCGGCCGGACCCAGCAACCGCACTCCCGGAATCTTGGCCAGACCATCCGCCGCCCGACGCGTCAGCTCGGAGTCGTGTTCGAATATCCGCGATCGGCCAATACTCTCGATGTAATCGATGGCCGCCGCGAGACCGATGGCACCGGCGATGTTCGGGGTCCCGGCCTCGAACCGATGCGGCGGCTTCTTGAAAACACTTTTCTCCAAGGACACGGTGACGATCATTTCACCTCCCCCGTGATAGGGCGGCATCATATCCAGAATTTCCGCTCTTCCGTAGAGCGCCCCACTTCCGGTCGGTGCACACATCTTATGGCCCGAAAACGCCAGGAAATCGCAACCCATCTCCTGCACGTTCAGCGGCATGTGGCCGGCGCTTTGAGCTGCATCCACCAGAGTCACTGCGCCCACGCTTCGCGCTCTGGCGCAAAGTTCGGCCACCGGATTGATTGTGCCTAACGAGTTCGAAACGTGAGTGAAGGCGAACAATTTCACCGCATCAGTCAGGAGTTTGTCTATCTGCTCTAGATCCAGCGTTCCCTGGTCGGTTACCGGCACGAAGCGGAGCTGCGCACCGGTGCGTTCGGCTAACAACTGCCACGGGACCAGGTTGCTGTGATGCTCCATCTCGGTGAGCAAAATCGCGTCGCCGCGCTGCACCAATTTTCCGCCCCAGGCCTGCGCCACCAAATTGATGCTCTCGGTGGTTCCGCGGGTGAAAATGATTTCATCTGCGCTATTGGCGCCAATGTAGTTTGCAACGGTGTGCCTCGCCTTCTCGTAGGCTTCCGTTGCCCGTCCGCTCAACGCATGCAAACCCCGATGCACATTGGCGTTGTCGTGCTCGTAATAATAACGAAGCGCCTCCAGCACCGCTCTCGGTTTTTGGGTGCTGGCGGCGTTATCGAAATAAATCAGCGGATGTCCGTTAACCGATTGATCGAGGATCGGAAAATCATCACGAACGCTTTGCCAATCCCGCTGCGTTTGGGCCGAACGGTGCATCATTGCAATTTGATGGGGAGCGGCTGCTGCCGCCACCTGAATTATGTCGCTACCGAACGGCAGTCGACGGCGCAAGCGAGGGCAGCAATAGTAGGGATCATGCTCTACATGGTGATTGAACACTTCCGGGAAGGTGCCGCCCCGGAAATTTACGCCCGATTCCGCGAGAAAGGCCGAATGATGCCAGACCAGCTGAAATACGTTTCCAGCTGGATCAGCTACGACCTGAAAACATGCTGGCAGGTCATGGAAACGAGCGACAAATCGTTGTTCGCAAACTGGACTCGCAATTGGGACGACCTGATGGATTTCGAAATCATCCCGATCTATACCTCGTCCGAAGTGATAGAAAAAATGGAGTGATGGAGTAGCGGAGCGCTGGAGTCATGGGAACCAAGGAGCTCCGTCATTCGTTTACTCCTCCATCCCTCCACCACTCCATTACTCCTTTGCTGCTGGTGTTTGATGTAGCGCAATGCTGGACCCCACCCAGGTCTTGTCTTTGTTGAAATCGACTCCCATCATTTTTCCCTGACTCATCCTAACGAGATTGTTCACCAAGGTTGGCGATTTGTCTCCTTCCGGCCACAGGAACATCATCCTTAGTTCAGCTTTCGATCGGTGGCCGTCGATGGTCGGCACAAACTCGGCGTAAGCGACCTTCTTTTGCAAAATCCATTCGTGCGGCTTGGGCAGTGTCTTTAGTTTTTCCGCGGTTGGCTCCATATCGACCCCGAGGCCGGCGAACGAGTAAAGCGGCTTCAAAACGTAATCGTTAAGGTTTTCGTTTGCCGGAAATTGATCGGCAAAAAAGGCCGGTGAGGTATGTTCCGTCTTCAAAAAGGGCAGCGAGTGTTTGCTGATCCGGAAATACCAATTGGGATGACCTATCCATTTCACATCCAGATCATCCTGAAACTGAAAGGGTGGCTTGATATCAGGTCGCCGAATTAATTCATCAAAGATCACCCGATTATAAATCCGATGGATCGGAACCTCGCGCCTATCGCGTTCGTAAAACAAGTTTCGTCCGCGCTTTTTGATCGCGGTCAGGCATACGCTGGCGATGCCGATCAATCGCTCGGTGGCGGCGAAATCGACACGCGTCTTCTGTTTCTCCGGTTCGATCTCAAGCAGAATGACATTGTCCGGATCGGAATCGCCAATAATGGTGCGCTTCAACAAACCGACGTATTGCTCGTCTTTGATCCCGCCAAATGATGAGGTCCAATTGCGCGGAATGGCCGGATAACACTTCCGCAGACAATGCAACATCAACAGCTGAAAGCCGTAAAGACTGGGGAAGGCCTGGAGTTCGATCAGCCGCGGCACCAGTCGATTTCCTTCCGCACAAATCCCGAAATCGACCACCAGAAAATTCGGGTGTGGCGATTCGTTAGGTACTTCGAGGCCCTGCGGAATTGCGTCACGCGAATGATTTACGAACTCCGGTGTGCCGGTTAGTCGGACGATGTCATACGCTGCGTGCTCGGCTTCGTCGCTAAACTCGCGCGTCAAAAAGACCGGCGTTTCGGAGATCCTGAAGTCAGCCGGCCATCGTTCGGCATGGTTAACGCAATCGACTAACGCGGCGTATTTCTCAGGCGTAAAGTCCGCGTTGAACTTTGCTCGCAGTTCGGGATGCATGAGGAAAATGACGAAGCACGAATGTCTAATGACGAAGGAAAGACGAAATCCGATCTACGCAACGGGCAATATTTTGATTCTAGAACATCCGTTCGAAATTCGCTTGCCGTGCCGTGGCCTTGTGCGACGGCTCGTCGTTCGTCATTCGCGGTGCGCTTCCGTGGCCCGGTAGTTATCCACCGGCATTGCAAGGATAAAGCGCTGTTAGATCAGAAACTTGCCGCCGCCCATCACCTGTTCGCCGTCGAACCAGATGTCGAAATCGCGGCCTACGCAGTCGATGTGCGTCTTGGAGAACCAGTCCGCCCCGGTGTGTTCGGCATACGGATGGCCGAAAGCAATGTGAATCCCGGGGATCTTTTCATCCTGGAGAATGTTGCCGATCACCCTCACACACGAGGTGTTGGTGCCGATAGCAAATTCACCTACTCGATTACTGTTTTCATCGGTGCTGGTGTAAGCGCGGAATTCCTCCAGCAGCTGGGCGTGATCACACTGGAGATCCACGATACGATTATCACGAACCTCGATTGTTAGGGGGGTATCGTGCAGATCGCCGTACTTGCTGCAAAGATAGTCCCCCACCACGCCATCCACCACGAATCGGCCATTGGTGTTCAGGGGTGACGTAAAAATTTCGCCGCCCGGTAAATTTCCCCATTTATCCGGAGTGATGATCCCGCTGGTTTTCAACCACTTCAGTTTGGGCGAAAATTCCGCTTCAAACTCGGTGCCTGCCGGCGTGGTGCAGGTGATCTTTTTGGCGCGACGCGCCCGATCGATGAGTCGCTGACTCAACGCGTCGATGGCGCGAAAATCCGCCCGCATCCCTTCAACCATAATCTGCCGGGTAATGTTAACCATGTGGCCGTGTCGAATCCGATTGCGGTTAACGATTGCGCTCATTTGCATCCGGGATCCGAGCTCGCCCGGCTGGCTTTGGGCGCAGAAAATGGAGACCTGTGATTGGGCCAGATCCTCCAGGATAACACCGGGCATGTCGCGGAGCGGCCGCGAGTCATAATTCTCGAGCAAAAAAACGGCGTGTTCGGACCCGACTTCATCGACTTCCGCCTGCAAGGCAGCGGCGATGTCGCGCGTAGCCTCGTCCGTTATGATGGTAATGCGCTCACTCGGCTTGAGCTGAAGGCAAACCCTGATGGCGTTACGCGCTCCCGGCACCAGTTCGGCGTCGATTGTGTCTATGGTCAGTCGGTCGGGCATTTTAGGGACGTGAGATTTACCCCTGAAATGGGATTGGAGCAACCGTCGCGCCGCAGAGCCGCGCGAAACCCCAAGCGCCAATCACCAAGCACCAGGAAATCCCAAAAATTAAGGCTCAGAAGTATCTGGCGGCGAGGTCATCCTGGTGATTGGAGTTTGAAGCTCGATTGGTGATTGGAAGCTTGGGATTTAGTGATTGCAGTGGCGACCGGATCAGGCTGCCACGGTTAGTCCTTCATACGTCTCGGCGACGATTTGATCGACAACCGCCTTGATATCCTGCGTTTGATAATATTTTGCCAACTGCCGATCTGCGCCTGTCCCTTCGCGACAAATCCGTTCGATATGCTGCATCTCGGGCCGGCTTCCAAGTTGTTCGGCTTCGTCGGCAACGAATTCCAACAACTCTTCAATCAGTTCTTTCGTCGACACTTCATTCTCCCGTCCGAAATCGATGAGTTTACCCTCCAACCCATACCGGCTAGCCCGCCAGCGGTTCTCATCGAGAAGACGTCGCCGGTAAACCCGGAAGGTCGTATTTTGCCGCAAAAGCTTGAACAGTTTCGCCACGATCGCTTGGATCAGCGCGGCGATGGCCAGGGTGTCATCCACTCGCGATTGCGCGTCGCACACCCGGACCTCGAGAGTATCGAAGACCGGATGCAATCGAATATCCCACCAGATCTTTTTAGGGTTATCGATGCATCCCGTCCTAACGAGTAGCTTGCAGTAATCCTCATACTCGGACAGCGATTCGAACGCGTCCGGAATTCCTGTCCGCGGGAACCGCTCGAATACTTTCAGCCGGTAACCTTTGAGTCCGGTATCCTGGCCTACCCAAAAAGGCGAGTTCACCGACAACGCATAAATATGCGGCAGGAAATAGCGGGCCTGATTCATGACGTGAATCGCAGTCTCGCGGCTCGGAATTCCGACGTGGACATGCAGGCCGAAGATCAGGTTTGCTCGCGCAACCGATTGCATATCCCTAACGATCTGCTGATAGCGTTCGCCCTCGGTAATGAGCTGGTCGCGCCAATGAGAAAGCGGATGGGTGCCGGCGGAGGCAATCTTTAACCCGGCTTTATCGGCTAACGACGCCAGCTTGCTGCGAAGTTCAACCACGTGCGCCCGGGCGTCGGTGATTGACTGACAGATCTCGGTGCCGAGCTCGACCACCGACTGATGCATCTCCGGCTTGATCTGCTCTTTGAGAACGACCTTGCCGCCCTCGAGGATTTCCTGGATGTGCGACCGCAGCTGGCGCGTTTCGGGATCAACGATCGCGAATTCCTCTTCGATTCCCAAGGTGTAAGTATGGTCCTTCATGGGGCTCGGTCCGGCCGCTCTCTATATATATACGTATACCGAAGTCGGCTCGCGCGAAAAGCCCCCGGCCGCCGCTTGGCCTTTTCTAAATTCTACTTTCTACCTTCTACTTTCCCTCAAACCACATCCTGCAACCGCCGCATGTTCACTCCCGACTGGACATACTTGCCCCAACTCAGGTTATCGCGGCCGGGCACATGTTCTCGCGCTTTCCGAATGGCCATGTCCGACACTGCTTCCACCACCCACTCGAAGTTCGATTGGCCTACCGACGCCGCTTCCGCGTCGGGGGCGGGATTGCAGAAATCGATCGCTACCGGCACGCCGTCGCGCACCGCGAACTCGACGGTGTTTAAATCGTAACCCAGGAATTGATTTAACCGCAGCACGCCTTCCTCAACTTTATCGAGAATGTCCTGCGGCGCGTGCCATTCAGTTTGATACCGCAAATGATAAGGGTTACGCGGTTCGTAGGGCATAATCCGCACGTTGCGTTGATCAATGCTGTAACAGCGGAAGTACATGTCGAATTTCACTTCCTCCTGCAACATCATCACCAGCTGTCCGGTCTCGTTATACGCGCGGAAAAATTCCTCGGAATTGTGCAGACGGTAAACGTTCTTCCACCCGCCGCCGGCGAATGGTTTAAAAAATGCCGGCCAGCCCACATAATTGAAGATCCCTTCCCAATCGAGCGGATACTTGAGGTTGCGAAACGATTTGTCGTTAGTGTCGGGAGGCGGCTGATTGGACGGCAACAGCACCGTTTTCGGAACCGCCACGCCGATCTTTGTGGCGAGCGCGTTATTAAAAAATTTCTCGTCGGCGCTCCACCAAAACGGATTATTCACCACCGCGGTGCCGGTTAGGGCGGCGTTTTTCAACCAGGCGCGATAAAACGGCACATCCTGCGAGATGCGATCGATCACCACGTCATAGCCGCAGGGCTCACCCTGGACGACTTTGTCAATCTGAACGAATTCAGCCATGATGTCGTGGCCGCCCGTTTTCTGGTTTACTCGTTCAACGAATGCCGGAGGAAAACTGTGCTCCTGGCCGAAAAGAATTCCGATTTTTTTCATAAGATTAACGTAAAGACCTCAATCCAAGAGATCCGATCCACCCGCCGAAAGGCATTAGGAACCGGGAGAATAACAGAGACCGGAAAAACGGCAAATACCGAGCCCTAGTTCCCGTTTTGAAAAACGCCGACCAGCCAATACGCTTGCGTTTTGGAGTGCGGCGATTCCTTCGCCGCTTTGGATGCGGAGTCGGGCGTAACCCTATGCGCGGTCACAAGCTCCTATCAGCAAGATCATCATTGGTTGGCACGCATTACCTAACCACACCCACAAGATATTGCAGCGGGCGGCCGGTCCCGCACTCGTTATGCTGACTGGCGTCCCACCGAAACACTCGCCGGCATTCCAGCTTTGCCGCGACGTTTCGCCGGGCCCGTGGCCGCGGCGGTTCGAAAACTTCTCCAGCGTTCCAGCGGCATGGCCGCGATCGACATCAACGCCAGTTGACTGATCATGAACCCGACCAGCCAGGGAAATGCTTTCTGCATGAACCCGTAGGAATGCAGTCCCACGCCTAACATATTGACCCCAAACCACGAGAAGCTGGTAATCACGTTGCCAAAGATGGCCATGATCATGAGGCCGCGTTGCTTGATGAAGCCGCCCCAGCGGGCGTGCAGAATGATCGCGCACCAGAGCACGATCAACACCGCGCCGTTCTCCTTCGGATCCCAGCCCCAGAACCGGCCCCAGGATTGATCTGCCCAGATCCCGCCGAGCACGGTACCGACAAAACTGAACAAAGTCGCGAAACAAACCACCCCATAGGTCATGCGCGACAGCGAATCGGCGGTTTCGCGTTTCAACGATTTGGTGAATACTCCCCTAACGACATACAGAATGGCCAGCATGCCGGCCAGGAACATCGCGGAATAACCGGTGGTGATGGCCACCACGTGGGTGGCCAGCCAGATGTTGGTGTCGAGCACGGCCTGCAACATCTCCAAAGTGTCACCGCTCCCGGCCAGATGATGAGCAATGATCAGGGTGATGAAACCGATCGCGCCGGCACAGGCCGCGCCGATACCGTCCCGGTAGATCCGTTCCAGGATGAGAGACACAATCACCGCCCCCCAGCCGATGAACACGGCGGACGAATACAGATTCGTGACCGGCGGCCGTTCCTGCAGGTACATTCGCGAGATCAGACCGAAAGTGTGAATTGTTAGGGCAAATAACAGCAAATAAAACGCCGCGCGATTCAGCGGCTTGCTCCAGCCTAACCATGACCCGCAGGCCAACAGAAACGCCAGAACGTAAACTGCCATGCTCTGGCTGAACGGCTGCAGATGATTGAACAGAAATTCAAACCGGCTTCGCTTGGTCGCCTCCGGACGCTCCTTCGCCAGCCAATTCGACAGCGTAGCAACATGTTGATCGAAGGCGGCGCGATTTCCGGCCCGATAAGCATCGCCGATACTGGCGTATTCTTTGACTAACGGGTGAATCTCCGCCGAGCCGGCTGACTGCAACAGGCTGTCGCCAACCGATAACCAGTGAGTGGAATCGTCGGAAGGAGGAACTGCGAGGATGTAGGCCATTTGCGACATCCGTTGGTAGCGCTGCATCATGGTGGCTACGTCTTCGAGCTTGGATCGATCGAACGAATGGCCCTGCTGTTGCTCTCGCGCGGCGTGCGCAGCGCCCGGCACATTCTCAGCATACATCTGAAGCTCAGCTGCGAAATTCTGAGCTTCTTCCGGCTGGAGACTGTTTTTGAGACGCTGATACAGAATCAACGCGTTCCTCAAGTTCAGAATCGCGTTCTGATAGGTTGACCGCTGAACCGACTCGAGTTTCTCCGATTCCTCCCCCTGCTGATCGATCTTTTGCAGGAAAGGCGCGAAATCGGTGTAACTAAAATATTTTCGATCGCTCTGCTGCCAGCCGAATAGTCCCAGAACTTCGTCGTTCTGAACGAGAAAGAGCGGATACTGATCGCTGGCCGGGGAATTGAACAGGGTCGTGGTCAGCCAATCAACGGCGGTTAGGCGATCTCCATTCTCCAGACGCAGCTTTTGTTTGCCATGAATAATCAGCAGGGAATTTCGAGCGACGGTGTCCATCGGCTTGATCCGGCCGCCGACCAGCACCGGAGTTTTACCAAATTGCTCCAGATCGAATTGATCTTTGCCGGGGCGAGGCGATCGCCAGTTGGAGCCGATCCACAAAACCACAAAGGCCAGCATCAACCATGGAAAAAATCGCTTCATGCCGGTATATCGGGTGGCTTGTGAGTTCTCGTTAGGACAAGCATGGAATTCCAGTTGAGTCGCGTCTCCGTGGCATGGGTTCCAGCCCCGCATGTATTTAACGTCCCGGAGGGACGCGAGAAATTAGCCGGTTCCTCCTTCGCTAAAGCTACGGCGCGACAGGGGTGGAGCGAGGAACGAGCGCCACCACCGGACAAAATCAGCCGAGGTGCCCGGCGCCCTGAAGGGGCGCGAGAAACTCTCGCACTCTCTCGCTCCCCGTCGGGGCGCATTCCCCTTTTAATGCGAAAGAACCGGTGGTTCCGCTGCACTTCGCCACCGGCTAAGGTCAGCTGTCCCTTCGGGACGAACAACGAAACCGCACTGCCAGGCGCCAACCACATGCCCAGCCCATGTCCCATCGGCTGGAAGCCGATGCCACACTTGCTCGGTCGTCGCGCCTTGTCCGCCAGAGCACGGACTCGACACGGCGGGGCGCCGAACCATTTTGAACTCAAAGCTTGGTAAGTCATACCGTTTACGCAACACCAGCTGCCCTGCGCTTCCGCGCAAATCCGACCAGGTGATAACCAAATTGCACCAACAAGCCGGCCGCCACAATCACGCACGCCACATAGGGCGCGAGGAAGCTCGGATTTCGGACTACCTGCAGGATCGTAGCGGTGTCGCCCGGTTGAAATCCGGACTGATAAAAGGTGTCGCCGCGGTAGCGAAGCGGATGATTCATGTAGATGAGAACGTTCCGATTTTCGGATCGTTCGGGATCGATCAGGGTAACCTTGCTTGAAAAGTTTTTGGGAATCTCGGTGCCGGGATAACGTTCGTGGGTGAATTTTTGCAGGGTAATGCTGTAAGGCTTGTAGTGACGGGTCGGCCGCATTGCAATCATCCAGGTTTTTCCCGCGCAGGAGAACGTCTGCGGCGCACCGAGCGCGTCCGATACCAGCCACGTGCCTAACGATTGGCTGCCGTCTTTTGGAATAATCTCGATCGCGGCGCTGGTCACATCCTGTTCGTTCATGGCAGTGGCTCGCGGAGCCGGTTCTACCGCGATCTGGGCACCGGGCCCCTGGTTCGCAATCGGCCGGGCATCCTTGCCTGCTTCACTCAACATCCGCAGCCGGGAATTCTGGTAAAAATTCCGGACCACAATGCGAAATGGCAGGCTCGGATGTTCGATCGTCCGGTTCCGCCGTAACGTCGATGCGGGAATCGCCGTGACCTGGTCGAACTCAGCATCACTGGTGTCGATGACCGCCAGTTCGGCCCGCCGACTGTCTTCGGAATAATTTTTGGTCTCCCCGTTAGCCAGTTGCATATGGCTTTCGACCGCGAACAAATCGGTAAACAACCCGCCGGCCAGCATGATGATCAGGCCCGCGTGCGTCAGATGAATGCCGAGCTTCCGCCAGGCCCACTTGAACCGTTTGGCGTGCGCGGCGACGAGATTGACTAACAACACCGCACCGATGAGATGGCCGCCCGGAAACACCGGAATCCGCCAACCGCTCCCTTCCGCCGGCCACCACACAAACAAACTTTGAAAATAGCGTTGCTGGGCCTCGTGAATACCGAGGTGCACCTGCGCCAAAGTGCCGGCAAAGATCAGCACCATGCCTGCCGCCAGACAGATGATGGTCAGCTTCAGCGAGGTGATGAGATCCAGAAATTTGCGCAGCATGAGTTAGGTGTCGGACGAGTCGGACTGGTCAGACATGTCGGATATATCGGTCTACGAATGAAAGTGAATCGATCGGATGAATTCTAAAAATTTCGATTTCTCGGTTTCCAGCGCCGAAGCCGGTCCGCTCATTTTGAAAAACCAGCTGCGCCCATCCCGCCGGGTCCAGGCGGCAACGACACGTGAATCGCCCGATGTCATATCGAGGGTGGAAAATTCGGTATTGGCATTAATTGGAACAATCAGATCGCGCACCTGATTGTCGTTAAGCGGCGGCAAACCGATCTGCTGTCGCCATCGGTTCACATTATCGGAATCGCTGCCGCCATCGCCGGGAAATGTTACCACCGAGATATCGATCTTGCCTCCGTTAGGCGCAGCCGCATTAAAGCTGGCGTAACGCATGGATGTCGCCGGAACTTCCGTCCAGCCAGCGGGCGTTTTCCATTTGATCTGCGGAGCGGCTGCATCGCCCTGCGGCATCTCTGCTCCAGCCATTGCCGGCGCGCGACCCTCGGTCTGGCCATTACAAACGGCAGCGACCCATTTGATGAACTCGCTCTTTTGCGCTTCGGCCAGTTCGGCGTTTCCGCGCATCTTGAAAAAAAGCGTGCCACTGCCGCCGCTGGTCATGGCGGCGACAATTCTGCCGTCTTTCGCCGGATCCGCGTCTTTTGGTAATCCGGCCAAATCTACGATCGTTACCTCGCCGGCCGACGTAGTGAGTTTTTGACTAACTGCCCGAAGTTTGTCTTCGGTGATCGGCGGTTGTCCGAGCTGTCCCAGCCAGCGGTTTACATTATCAAGGACGTTTGAAGCGGACGCGCCCAGACTAACGAGTGAAATATCTACAACTGCGCCGTTCTCGCCTTTGACTAGAAAGCTGGCCTGTCGCATTTCCGAAAGGGGCTGCGGCTCCCAGTTCGACGGAACTGCTACCGAACCCGCCGCGACCGGCGCCATCCCGTGAGGAGATCCGGGCGATGGCGCATTTGTCGGCATCGAACTGCCGCCCCCAGCGGCCGATTCTTCCAACGGCGCCTTGGCGACGCGATAAACCTTAATCTCGGACTGCCGATCGCAGGCGGCGATCAAAATCAAACAAGCGGCGGCTGCCCAGCGGCCGACCTTGCCATTAATCGGCGACCTGGAGGTCGCTCCTTGAATCCATTGCGCACCCATTCTGACGAACCCAACTATTTCTGAATACCGCCGGTATGGCAATCCGCGCAGGAAAGATCGGTATATTCGGAATCGACATGGAAGAAGGTAAGTCCCGCTGGATTCACCTGGTTCAACGTTTCGGCGCTGCCTTGGGCGACGATCAGGTGGCATGAATTGCAATCGTTGCCTTTCATTGCGGTACCGCCACCGCCGCTGACCTCGTGCTTGCCATCGTGACACCGGAAGCAGCCATTCCAATTCTTATGGCCGATGAAATCCGGATGCGTCCGCCAGTCCATCTTCATTTCAGGAAAGAAATTGTTGCGATAGATGGTGTGCGCTTCGCGAATTATCGGGTCGGCCTGCGCGCGATCGGGATAGGCCTTACGCAACGCGGCGGTGATTCCCTGCTCGGCCTCTGCCCGATCCTTGTACGGTTGAACCAGCGCTTCCACGACTTTTGATTTCACCCACGGAATGTTCGGGTCGATCTTCCCGCTGGCCATGGCCAGATCCACCGCGTCGTTAGGCGGCAGCACCTTGTGAGCGGGACGGCTGTGACAATCCGTGCACTCCATTCGGCGGATCCGATGTTTGGTTGGATCGTCCTTGAATTCCGGCAGGCGGTATTCCGTAACCACACCGTTCGAATCGGTCTTCCGGAACCAGGGGATCTCGGTGAGATGGTCGTCGCTGGCGATGTATTCGATCTTGTTGGCAATGTTCATGTGCCAGTGAATACCTTCCCCCGGTCCGGTGGCGGGATCGCCGCCGCCCACATTCAGAACCAGCCGTACGCCAAATGGAGTGTTTTTCTCATCAGCCAAAAAGTGACTGTAATTCCGATACACCGCGCCGGCCCATTTTTGCGGCCAATGACACTGCACGCAGATTTCCTGCGGCGGACGCGGATTAGCTTCGCTAACAAAAATCGGCCGATCAAAATCACCAACCACGGTGTGATAAAGCTGTTTTACGCCGTTGAGTTTGGTTTTGAAATAAGCCGTCGCCCCGGGGCCGACGTGACAGGCCACACATGCCACCTTGGCGTGGGCGGTGTGCTGAAACGCCACATACTGCGGCTCCATCGGCAGGTGGCACGTCTTTCCGCAAAACTCTACCGACTCAGTTATGTGATACGTCTCGTAACTACCAAGCGCAGTCAGAAACAGGAACGCGACACTGCCCGCCGCGAACAATGCCAGAATTCTTCGGTCGCGGCGGCGCGACAAATCGATGTGAATGGCGAGTGGTTTGGCTAGTTCGCCACCGCGCCGTTCTTTGCGCCGTTGAAGGAACGCGCCCACCAGCGCGATTGCCACGCCCAGAAAAAAAAAGGCCGGCGCCACCACGTAGGCCAGGATACCGACGTACTGATTGGGGTGCTCCGCAAACAGATCAATGGTGATCAGCAAAAGAGCGGCAAACACCGCGCTGGCCGATAGAAAGATGCCGGCCCAGCTAATCCAATTCTGGAAAAGCATCCTGAAGGACGATCGCGGCGCGGAACCTTCAGCCATAAATCTTCGGAGGCAGTATGACCGGAAAATTGCTCACCTGTGAAGCGAAACCGGCGAGCACGAAGATTGGGTAATAATTCGTGTCGAACCGCAGTCGCCACTGCGGCTGGTCATGCCCAACGTCCGGCTAACGTTATGGCTCTGGACTATTTCTTGAGAGAGCGAACGTGTGCTACCAGCGCCTTCACCTCATCGTCGGAGAGCTTGGGATAACCCTTCATCTTGCCCTTGCCCTCTTTGATTATCTTTGCCGCCTCGGCATCGCTGAAACCCTGTTCCTTAGAGTAATCCTTCACTCCGAGCTTCTTTCCCATGGCGGTACTGCCGCTGCCGTCTTTACCGTGGCAGGAAGCGCACTGCGAGTTCCAAATGGCAGTGGCATCCGCTCCGAACGCCACGCCGGCCGAGGTAGCAATCGCCGCAATCAACAAACACGTTTTTTGTATCATGAGTAACCTCTTTCCGATGCGGAAATATTTCAGCGAATTAGCACTTGGCTACAAGTTAATCTTGGACCTTGGTCGTACGGTCGGGTCCAGCAAACTACGCGGCCGCTCAGCATAACATTGTGAATAATGGCCCCGCCAACCGCTGCGATCGTTGGCGACTTGCAATCCATTATCCACATCGCCGCTCGAATATCCGTGCCGGAAATCGATTGGATACGCGCTTCGCCGTGCGCTGACTTAAAACCTGACTTGCA
>DATFCK010000317.1:0-7437 GCA_035253185.1 Chthoniobacterales bacterium
AACCAATTGGCTTCAGCGCTGAGACTAACGTTTTGCTCACGCATATTGGCGGGAGGCGTGATTTCCTGCATCAACAGGACATCATCGTGGTAGCCGTAGATTTGAATGTCGCCCGGTTCGTTTAACTTCAGTGGGATCGGCCACTGGATATCGGCGGCCTTCCAGCCGTCCGGAAGGGTCCACTTAAGATCAGTAGGGATGCCGGCGTCGCCGGGGAATTTCCAGTAGGTATGCCAACCCGGCACCATGTGGAGCAGAAGGCCTACCGTGAACGGCTTGCCCGGAACAATGGCGGTGGTATCGGCTACCAGTTCCGCCCGCACCAGCTGTCGACCTTCGTAGACCTGCGCCGAGGTAAAACGAATCGAAAACAACGATGCGAACAGAAGAAGGCCGAGAACCGGTGCTCGACTCACGTGTGCGCTCACGGTGAGAATTAACACCGGCCGGGTCGCCGCAGCAACGCAAAGCGTGGCTCACCAGCTGCTGCAAAAAGCAGTGTGCGCGCAACCGGAGCTATAATCGTAATCGCCGCGCTCGGCGGCTTGTTTTGGTGGCAAAAGCAGCCGCGCCATCAGCCTTCCACCTCCGCCGGCGCACCCGCGGCGCAGACCAGGCCATCACCGGCTCGAAGCGCCGTCAAGGCTCCGCCAGAGCCATCCGAGCACAACTGGATGAAACGCTCGCTTGATCGCGCTCGGGATGTGACTAACCAGGCTCGCGCGCGAACGCGTGACAGCCAGGATCCGTAAGATTTTTGTCAGCCCGACCGGACGCCTCGGGACCGGCCGGATGAATACCCTGGCCTAACTATCCTCAGAGGAAAGCCCGCGGTTAATGCCGCGAATGATTACTTTCTGCCGCCCCTACTCGGGACCGGATTGCGGATTTGAAAGCCTCAGGGCTCAACGCTGCTTCAGTTCCGGTCGTCGCATCTTCCCGGCCTAACCGCGAAACATTACGCAGAGGACGACCCTCATTGGTAGTCATCATCGCCTTACCGGTTTGGTCTTTGCGGACATGAAAACGACCGTACATGAGACCAACCAGAGGGATTACCTGGCTGCCGTTGTTTTCGACAAACAGGATGTCCTCGTCGCCCACCTCAAACTTCGGCGCGTCTCCGATAATCATGGTCTCGCCGTCAACCGTGCCACCGAATGCGCGCATGGTGAAAGTCCGGCCGGGCGCGCCTTTGAGGGCGTCATTCACTTCGAATGTGATGTAGCTAACGATGTGGCGCTGGTCGCCTTCGCCAATCCATTGTGATTTCACATCGGTTACCCGGCCCTGAAAGATCTGCTGCGCTTGATCCACCAGTTGTTCGAAAGTCGGCGGAACTACGACGGTGGCGGCTAACGAAGCTGCGCCAGCGATTAGACCGGCCAGCATAACGAGGAAGTTAGTTTTTTTCATGGGGAGGTTTAAGTGAGACGTGAGGATTTATCGGGAAACAGTGATTGAGACGCCCCGGCTAGCGTAACCAACGCTGTAGCCGGAACCGGGATTCAAATAAACCGACACCGTCCGGGGCCGGCGGGTTCCGCTGGTTGCGGTCAGAGTGAACGTACCGGAGGTCTGGCCCGCTGGAATCGTCACCTGGCCCGGCGTTCCAGACAGACTGTAAAAACTTGCCCTAACGCGCCGGTTACGGCCCGTGCCGCTGGCAAAGTAATTCACCGTGATCGGAGTATCGCTGGCGCTTGAGAGCCGGACCGTGAGTGTCGAAGTTTGGCCCACCCGCAGACGGGTCGGGGACGCGGTGATGGTTGCGCTGCGGACGGCGGGAGTAGCGGTAGGAACCGGTGTCGGCACCGGTGTCGCCGCTGGAGTCGGGGTTGGGGTCGGCGTCGAACCGCCGCTGTTCACACCATAAAGGGCTTGAATGCCGTTAATGTCGTCGGTGACGGCGGTGTCTATGTTGCTGATAATTGAATTCATTACTGCCGATACGCGTTGACCGGCTTGATCGGGATGGTCGAGGCCAAGTGCGTGACCGAATTCGTGGATCAAAACGCGGCGCAGATCCCACCCTCCGCTGAATCGCAGTGCTCCCCGATAGGAATCCCAGCTAATGCGGTTATTGACCAGCACGTTCGCCTCAGTCATGGAACCGCCGCTATAAGAATAGCCGGTTATTGCCAGGGTGTTGCTCCCGAAAGAACTTCCAAAAAATGAACTGGCAAAGGCGACCGAGTTGACGCCGTCCCGTTGACTTACCGGCGCGGCATCGTTGCTCACCGGATTAATCTGCAAATTTCCCATGTATTGGTTCCAGATCGAGAATGCGGCGGAAGCCGGCTGATTCCATGAAGTGCTGCCGTCGCTTAAACCACGGCCGGGGCTCCCCAGCGAGAGCACGAACGTAACGGTGCCTGAACGCCAGCGAGGCCCTTCGAGATCGTAGCCGTTGGCGCCGGGCGTGGCGGCAAGCGCGGCCAAAAGGCATGCGCCGCCCAGGAGTCTGCTAATGAGCAGGCTTGGGAGGCCCTTGGTGAAATGGGGAGGAGGAACGGAGGGTTGAGACCGGTTCATAATTTCTATAAAGCAAGACGTGTGCAAAAATCGCGGGAAAAACTACGCGTTTGTGGCGGCGAACAGTCGCCAACTGGGTCTGAACCGGACTAGGTCAAGACCCGGAAAGCAAGGTGAGAGGTTAGTCGGGCTGGGCACGCAACTTGGGACGGTTGGGCGTCGCAACAATTCACTCAAAACACGTAAACGCAAACGGATTGTTGGTGTTCCAGCTTTTTATACAGATTTTGGTTTTAAGGAACCAAAAAGATTTTGCCGGAATACGGATCTTTCACCTTACTCCCCGGCGCATATCCGCTGACATCCACATATTTCCCCGCATCAAACGGGCTGTACACGTAGCCCGGCTTCCCTTCCACCGGTTTGGCCGTTGGAAATTCGAGGGTTGAACTCGGCCGCGCCGAAGCTGGAACGGGCGGTTTCGATTGTTCGTTGGCAGCCCGCTGCTGGGAAGCTTGGACAGACCGGGGTGCCGGCTGCGAAGCGGCTGCCGATGAGGGCGCGGTCGGCGAAGTCGGCGAAGTTGGCGGCACCACGGGCGCGGTTTGAGGCGGTTGCTCCCTAACGACGTTGACCGGCGCGGTGGCGACGCGATACGAGTCTTCGGCCACATCATGGGCGGTGCGGCAGCCGCACCACAGAACAGCCAGCAATGCCAGCGCTGTCCCCGATTTCATAACTCTTTATACCGGCTACGCGACCGGACGCAAGCCGGGGCCTACCGCGCCACTGCGTCGCGGAAATGCCTAACGAACTCGTCGATCTGTGAATCGGTGGTGGCCCAGGAACACATCAGCCGGTAGATGTCCGGCTCGACAAACTTGTAGAACATCCATCCTTGATCGGTTAGGGCAGCCGCGGCCGGGTCCGATAACCTCAAAAACAGGGAGTTGGATTGCACCGGCCATCGGGTTTGAAAACCGCTTTCAGTCGCGAGTTTTTCGGCGAGACGTTGCGCTGCGTTATTAGCGTGTCTGGCGTTGCGCAGCCAGACATCGTTCGTTAGGAGACCGGACCATCCCGCCGCCAGAAAGCGCATCTTGGAACCGAGCTGTCCGGCTTGCTTTACCCGGTAATCAAAATCATCTGCCAGCTCGGGCTTGAAAAAGATCACCAGTTCGCCGGATCCAATCCCGTTCTTTGTCCCGCCAAAGCAAAGAACATCCACGCCGGCCTTCCAGGTGATGTCGGCAGGCGAGCAGTCCAGGAATGCGAGCGCATTGGCAAACCGCGCGCCATCCATATGTACAAGCAGGCTATTGTTCCGGGCCAACTCACAGATGGCTTCGATCTCTGGCCGGGAATAAACAGTGCCGAGTTCCGTTGCCTGGGTAATGCTGATGACTCGCGGCTTGTGAGCATGCACGCCATGGCCGGTTTGCTCAGCCAGAACCGCTTCTATCCTTTTGAGCGAAACCTTACCCTGGTCGCCATCGACCGGCAGCAATTTCGAGCCTCCGCTGAAAAACTCGGGGGCTCCGCACTCGTCGGTCTGAATATGGGCAAACTGGTGGCAAATAACGCTGTGGAATGGCCGGCAAAGCTGCGCCAGCACAAGCGCGTTGGCGGCGGTTCCATTGAACACCAGGTACACATCACAGTTAGTCTCAAAAATCTCGCGGACCTGATCGCGAACCCGGCTCGTTAGGCCATCATCACCATAGGCGGCGGCACTTCCGCTGTTTGCCGCCTCAAGCTGCGCCAGCGCTTCCGGGCAAATGCCGGCAGTGTTATCGCTGGCGAATTCTTCGCGCCGCCGGGGCTGCATCATCCCCAGTGCTAAACAACTTTTACGGTGTGAGCAATCCGGAACGCTCCCCTAAAAAGAGTCTGCCTGACGGACATAAGCCGAGGGCTCACGTCCGCCAGGCATCACCTCTACTTGCTCCCAAATCTACGTGTTAGCCAACCAGGAAGAAGATCAGTAACAACACCGGGATAGGGATCCCGAACAGCCACAGCAGGACGTACCCGACTGCCCCATTCTTATTACTCCCGATCTTCATCTCATTGGTTGGGTTATCCCTAGTTCGAAACGGACCCCACAGGTGACCGTGTGTCTTGCCGAAACGGGCCGCGCCAATATGCCCTGACTTCCTGTCAATGAACGGCTTGCGCGGAAAAAAAATTTTCACTTCCGGGCCTCCCGGAGCCGGGGCGATGCTAAAAAATACGGCCGCAGATGGCTCGCGTCGGCGATTAATCGAGCGGATTCCGGTTTTGCTTAAGCCGCGGCCACAGACTAGGTTTTCTGTCCCATCTAATGAGTCCTCTCCAGAACGAAATTGAAGCGCGCGGCGCGCGACTGTTCGAGCTCGTCGACGAAAATCCGGAGTCACTCTTCAGCAAAGCCGGCTTTTACCAGAGGATGATGGCGCTCTCGATGCGCGACGAGCATTTCAAGGTGCAGATGTTTCGGTTCGTTGATGTTCTGGCGTCACTCAACCGCGGAGGCGAGATTGTCCGGCATCTCGACGAATATTTTCAGGACATGCGCAATGGTTACGCGCCGGTAATACGAACCGGCGTGCAGCTGGCCAAGATCGCGCCCTGGATCAGTGGACAGGTTCTGCGCTGGAACGTTTCCGGCATGGCCCGGCAATTCATCGCCGGCCGGAACCCGCGCGATGTGCTCAAGACGTTGCGCAAAAAATATCGGCAACGCATCGGGTTTACCGTCGACTTGTTAGGCGAAGCGGTGGTGAGCGAAAAGGAGGCCACTGAATACGCCGCGCGCTGTCTCGATCTGCTGGAAGTCCTCGCCCGTGAGACTGAGGGCTGGTCCGATCCACTCGGCCGCGGTTCGGAGCTTTTCCCGATCGTCAACATGTCGGTTAAAATATCGGCGCTCTACTCGCAAATGAATCCGGCCGATCCGGTTGATGCGATCGCACATCTCGGCCCCAAACTCCGGCCGATTCTGCGGCGCGCCCGCGAACTTGGCGCGTTCATTAATTTCGACATGGAAAGCTACGCGCACAAGAACACCACGCTCCAGCTTTTCAAAACGCTGTTCACGGAGCCGGAATTCATCGACTGGCCGCACGCCGGCATCGTGATCCAGGCTTATCTGCGGGACTCGGAAAAGGACCTGCGCGATTTGATCCAGTGGGGCCGGACCCGCAGCACTCGATTTACGGTCCGGTTGGTCAAAGGGGCCTACTGGGATTACGAACGGATCAAGGCGAATCAGAACGGTTGGGATATTCCGGTGTGGCTCAAAAAACCGGAAAGCGATGCCAATTTCGAAAAGCTCTCGCGCATTCTTCTGGAGAATGAATCGATCGTGACCGCCGCCTTCGGCTCCCACAACGTCCGCAGCATTGCCCACGCGCAGGCGGTGGCCGATGAACTGGGGATCGACGAGAGCCGGTTCGAATTTCAGCTGCTCTACGGGATGGCGGGACCGATCAAACGAGCGCTGGTGGAGATGGGCTACCGGGTCCGCGAATATTCACCGGTCGGCGAGCTGCTTCCGGGAATGTCGTACCTCGTTAGGCGGCTGCTGGAAAACACTTCCAACGAAGGATTTTTGCGCGCGAAATTTTCCGATAACGTTTCTTCGGCCGATTTGCTCCGGGATCCGCGGGATCTGGCGGGGCAAAGCGCCAACGGCGCCGAACCGCTCGATGGCGTGAACGATCATGAGCCCGGTATCGCGGTCGCGGCGCGGGAAGCTCCGGCGGGTGACACTTACCAGAACGCGCCGCTGGTAAATTTCGTCTATCGCGAATCCCAGGAAAAAATGCAAACCGCGATCGAGGAAATGCGGCCGCGGTTAGGCAGAGAATATCCAATTATCATCGATGGCGACCGGATTCGCACCGGGAAAACGATTGCCTCAATCAACCCCAGCAATCCGCGGCAGGTGGTGGGAGCGGTGTTCGAAGCGGGAATTCCCGAGGCCGAACGCGCGGTTCAGGCCGCTCGACGCGCATTTGAAGACTGGAGCCGGCGGCCGATCGAGCATCGGGCTCAACTGTTGGAGAGGGTCGCGAAGATACTGGATCGTCGCCGGTTCGAACTTTCGGCGCTCGAAGTGTTTGAGGTTGGTAAACCGTGGGCTGAAGCCGATGGCGATATCCGTGAGGCGATCGATTTTTGTCTCTTTTACGCCCAGCAAATGCGTTTGCGGGGACGTCCGCGGCTGACCCAGCACATTCTGGGGGAGGAAAGTTATCAGCATTACTGGCCGAGGGGCGTAGCTCTGGTCATCGCGCCGTGGAATTTTCCGATGGCGATTCTGTGCGGCATGGTCTCGGCCGCAATCGTTAGTGGTAACACCGTGATCATGAAACCGGCGGAGCAATCGGCGGTGTGTGGCGCCATGCTCATGGAGATTTTTGAGGAAGCCGGAGTTCCACCGGGTGTTTTGAACTATCTTCCCGGCAAAGGTTCTGTCATCGGACAACACCTCGTCGATCACAAGGATGTCGAGATGATCGCATTCACCGGCTCGCGCGAAGTGGGTCTGCGAATCTGGGAAAGTGCAGGTCAAACACGTCCGGGACAGCGAGAGTTGAAACGCGTCGTTTGCGAAATGGGCGGCAAAAATCCGGTTATTATCGATTCCGATGCCGACCTTGATGAAGCCATCGTCGATTCGATTTATTCCGCGTTCGGTTATCAGGGGCAAAAATGTTCCGCCTTGTCGCGTTTGATCGTTCTCGAAGAAAACTACGAGCGGGTGATCGAGCGGCTTTTGTCGGCAGCAGCGAGTTTGCGCATGGGGAATCCGGAAGAAGCCGGCATCACGGTGGGACCCGTTATCGACGAGGCGGCACACCGGCGCATTCTCGAATATATCGAGATCGGAAAGGCCGAAGCCACTTTGGCCTATCAGAAGGGGGATGTGCCCAATGATGGTTTCTTTATTCCACCAACCATTTTTACCCGGGTGCG
>DATFCK010000318.1:0-15677 GCA_035253185.1 Chthoniobacterales bacterium
CATTTGAGGGGAGGCGAAACATCTCCGGCTTGTTGGCGTTCCTCGAGATGACGCAGCGCGCGAATTTGTTCGCGCAACTCGGCGCTTGGATGCACCCATAACAGCACGGTCGCGAGCCGCCTGGCTGATTTGTATTGCTGATGCGCAGCCAGCTCGGTCATTCGTTTCAATCCCATCGCCGGCAGAAATAAAAGCGCGAGCCAGGCGCCGGCACCGATATAGCCGGCTTCGTGTCGAATCAGAATCAAAGCAACAAGAGTGATACCGAGCACCACGCCGGCTGCGATTCGCCAGCTGCGCTGGCCATCATGCGACTTCCAACCACGCGCTAAAACGGCGATTGGCGACACTAATGCCAGGAAAAGAAATATGTGATTGAGATCTACCACGGCGCCCGGTTGAAGGTGTGTAACCTACGCAGGCTTAGCCGTCATGCACGTTTACGGGATTATCGTGTTTCGTTGCGCGAAGCAAAGGAGCAGGAGTGGTAGCGGCGATTGACCTCAATAGCCATGGTCCCGGCGGCTGCCGGAGTGGACCGTCGTCCGAGGCGAGGACCACGAACAGTAAATCAAACCAAGGTCTACGATTAAAAGTGCGACGGTCGTAGACCGCCGCTACAAGTCAGTATGCGCATTACCGTTACCTATTACCTCGATGTGATTTCTTCGTGGTGCTACTGGTCTGAGCCGGCCTGGGCCGAACTCAAGAATCGCTACCATGATCGGGTCGCGTTCCAGTGGAAGATCGCCCTGATGGATAAATCAGGGCTGCCGGTATCGCTGGAGCAACATCAATGGTTTTATCGCCGCAGCGGAATAGTGATGCGTTCTCCATTCATGTTGAATCCGCAATGGGCCGATTTTGGCTCGCCGGAATATTTGCCGCCTAACTGTGTCGCCGAGGCGGCCAAGCAGCTCGGTGTTACCGACGATCGAGTTCGTTTGGCCATCGCGCACGCTGGCCTGCGGGAGGGAAAGAAATTTCAGGACTGGAATATTATGGCCGAAGTCGGCGCGCGCGCTGGCGGGATCGATCCAAAAAAGTTACTCGAACGGGCCCGGTCTTCCGAAATCGAAAAACAAGTGCGGGCCGACACCGCCGATTTTCATAAGTTGCAGGTGACGCAACGACCGACTTTTGTGGTCGACACTGAAATCGGTGATCGTGCGGTATTTTCCGGATTCGCGCGCGCTACCCCAATTGCGGCGGCAATCGATTCCATGCTGGACGATGCCGAAGCCTACACGTCATACGCCGCCCACTTCGGTTCTCCGCCTCCCGCCTAACCTCTCGGAGGGACGAGCTTGTCTCGTCCCACTAATTGACGGCGCGGGATTTATGGGCCGAGACGAGCTCGCCCCTTCGCTAGGCGACGCCGATGTCCGCTGCATGAGCTCGCGCTCCCCAGACCTTACGGCTGCGCGACTGCGTCCGTCCTTTGCTGGCGCCCTTCGTTCGCCTGCATAAACACAAAATAAAACGCCGCCAGGCCAGCCATCACCACCAGAAACAGGAACATGATGCTGAAAGATTTAAGGTTCTTGTTCCGAGCCGTTTTCTGCTGCCACTGGGCCTTTTTTTGCATTAGCTCTATCTCGAGTAGACGGCTAAGCTCTTCCGGATCGTTTCCGACCGGCTGACTGGTCTGGGTCTCGTTAACGTTCATACCAACGCAAGGTTTTTCAGAAAGAGATAGCAACTCAGACGCCGTTTCCATGGTCTTTCGCCAAAAACTGACAGCGTTTGTCGCGCCGATGGTGGTGTTTATGGCGTTGCTGCTGCTGCGCTCAGTCCTGCCATCCCTGGGGTCCGGCTTCTGGGCTCAACGGTCTGAATACTGGGTTTTCCCCCTCCAAACCATCGTTTGCGGCGCCTTGCTGTGGCGATTCTGGCCTGCCTACGAGATCCGGCGGCCGCGACAAGTGGGAGTGGGAATCGGTGTCGGTCTTCTCGTATTAGTCCTATGGATTGCGCCTCAATCGTTCCTCGGCTTTCCCGCTCGCACCGAAGGATTTAACCCGGATGTTTTCGCCGGGCAGCCGATTCCGTATTGGCTGACAGTCATATTCCGCTTCCTGCGCCTCGTGGTCGTCGTTCCGCTGGTGGAAGAAATATTCTGGCGCGGATTTTTATTGCGCTACCTCATCAACGAAAAGTTCGAGCAAGTCCCGTTCGGAACCTTTTCGTGGCTTTCATTTTTGGCAGTGACTTTCGCGTTTTGCCTGGCCCATACCATGCCGGACTGGCCGGCAGCTGTAGTCACCGGAGCGCTCTATAACTGGGTGGCATATAGGACCAAAAGCCTGTCGACCTGTGTGGTTACCCACGCAGTGACCAATTTTGGTCTGGGGCTTTGGATCATGTCCACCAAACAGTGGGGCTTTTGGTAAGCGCTATATCCCAAATTCCAATTCCGAAAGTGTTCGCGCGCAGGCCTCCAGGGAAATCATCACCAAGTTTCAACCGGGGACGCGCAGTATGTAGACGCGACGTCCCGTCGCGTAGGCTTTTGGATAAGCGGCGTGACGCCGCTTCTACGAAGGGCCGATTCGGAAATCGGCAAAGACAGCGGGTCCGGAATTGGTATTTCCCTGGAGGCCTGCTGGCGAACACTTCCGTAGTTGGAGGTTGAGATTTGGAGCTTCCGCCGTTAACCCTGCCGGTTTTGCACGTCCCGACGCCAGTGAAAGACGGCGCGAGATTTGCTCAAAAAGAGGGGTCATGCACTCCACTTTCACCCAAAAAGTCATCATCTGCGCAGTGCTCGGCTTTTTGGCCGCGGCGTTGATTGAGTGGGGCAAGGTGTTCGTTGAGGGCGCTGACGACGCGTTGAATTCAGGTTACAAGAATCGAGCTAGCGACACCGTTCGCACGCATCCGTAACCACGCCGCGAAAATTATTGCCGGGTTGGCCGAGGCACATACGGTGCAGCGGCATCAATGAAAATCGGTTTTGCGCAGATCAACCCCACTGTTGGCGACCTACCGGGTAACTTCGACAAAATCCTGCAATCTTACCAGCGGCTCATTACCAAGGGCGCTGAGCTTGTCCTGACGCCGGAACTGGCGCTTACCGGTTACCCGCCCCAGGATTTGGTGTTCAAGTCACGTTTTGTAACTCAAACGCTCGACCAGCTAAATCAACTTCATCGCCGGATCGGGCCGGTTCCTTTGCTCGTCGGCTACGTCGATCGCAATACCGGCCGCGGACAACCATTTCGTAACGCGGCCGCGTTGCTCGAAAAAGACAAACCAATCCGGCGAACATTCAAGTCGCTGCTGCCCACCTACGATGTGTTTGACGAAGACCGGTATTTCGAGCCGGCCGAACAAATCGAGCCGTTCGACATCAACGGCGTCAAAGTCGGCGTCACTATTTGCGAAGACATCTGGACCGATCGATATCTACCGCATCCGCTCTACGACGTAGAGCCGGTCAAAAAGTTGGTGGATCAGGGCGCCGAGCTGATCGTCAACTTGAGCGCGTCGCCATTTGGACTAACGAAGCCGGCGGTCCGGCTGGAGATGGTAGGCGCGCTGGCCCGCGTTTTCGAACGTCCGATCTTTTACTGTAACGCGGTCGGGGGCGACGACCAGCTGGTGTTCGACGGAAATTCGATAGCGGTCAATGCCCAGGGCAAATTGATCGCCCAACTGGCCGGTTTCAAGGAGGACGAGGCGGTGATCGATTCCGCCACTAAATCTACCGTTCCGTTTCGCGAGCGCCCCGTTGCCGAAGATTGTTTCGAAGCGTTGTCGTTAGGTCTGCGGGATTACCTGGTGAAGTGTGGTTTTAAATCGGCGGTGCTCGGACTGAGCGGCGGCATCGATTCCGCGCTGGTGGCGGTGATCGCCGCCAACGCCCTTGGACCGGAAAACGTAGTTGGGGTGGCGATGCCCACGCAATTTTCGTCCGCGGGAAGCGTGACTGACGCGCGAGCGGTAGCGGAAAATCTTGGCATCAAATATCTCGAAATTCCGATAACCAAAACATTCGAGACGTTTAAGCAGCAGTTTTCCGAGATCTTTCGGGGGCTGCCGGAGGATGTCACCGAAGAGAACATGCAGCCGCGCCTGCGGGCGATGACGTTGATGGCGCTTTCGAACAAGTTCGGTCATCTGCTCCTTAGCACCGGTAACAAGAGTGAGCTGGCAGTCGGCTATTGCACCATTTACGGCGATATGGCGGGAGGTCTGGCGGTAATCAGCGATGTTCCCAAGACAATGGTCTACGAAGTGGCTCGATGGATTAATTCGGACTACGCAAAACGAATCGGCCGCAGCGCCGAAATCATCCCGAGTTCAACCATTACCAAACCGCCCAGCGCCGAGCTCAAGCCTAACCAGGTTGATCAGGACACGTTACCGCCGTATGACGTTTTGGACGAGATTTTGCGGTTGTATGTCGAGGAAAACTGCAGCGCGTCGGATATTGTCGGCAAAGGATTTGACAAAAAAACCGTGCGGTGGGTGGCGCGCAGGGTCGACTTGAACGAATACAAACGGGAGCAGGCAGCGCCTGGCCTCAAAGTGACGTCGCGCGCATTCGGGTTAGGCCGCCGAATGCCGATTGCGCAAAGATACGTCGACTAAGCAGTAGACGGAGGGACGAGCTTGTCTCGTCCCACTTATCGGTTCGGCTGGTTGAAGAATGGGACGAGACAAGCTCGTCCCTCCGTCAAATCCCGCGCGTGCGCGATCGCTCGATATACCGGAGCGGGCTTAACTCTCCACCGTGGAGGCGTTCACCTCCGCCAAAAGTTTTTCCACATCCTGCTTGTCGTAAAAGTCCCAGATTACTCCGGAACGCTGCAACAATTTTTCGCCTAACTCCTGCATTAATGCCTTGTCGTAAAATTTATTCACATTTTTCGACACCAGGCTCTCTTCGAGCTCATTTGCCTCGGGAAAAAACGGAGCCAGCTCCCGTCCGCCGGATTTGATCAGATCTTCGTATTTGATCACCGCATTGGGCGGCAGGTGCCGGCTAAACCGCTGGTAAAACCATTCTAAAATGTGAATCTGCCGCTCGAACACATCCGGTTCGGCCGCAAGTTCCTGGCGGAGTTGCGCATCTAGTTTTTCTCCGATGGGCGCGTGTCCGTTTCGCACGTTCAACCAGGCCAGACTGTTCCACGATGCCAGCATTGATAACGGATTCCTAACGATTGCGACGCACTCGAACCGCTGGGACAGGGTGCCGAGGAGCGCGGTAAACGCAACCGGATGTTTGATTGCCAATGCGAACCTTTCCGAGAGTGGTTTGTCGATCCGGACCGGTCCATGTTCGGTGTGACGCAGCCGGGTACCGCTCCGGTTCACTTGATCGGCGGCGACGTTATCCGGAATTAATCCGCCGACATGTTTGGAGACGGCGATGCCCTTTTCGAGCAGCGATTTTCGGGTATCGGCGCAAAATCGCTCGATGACATCGGCAATCGCGCCGGCATCAGGGCAATTTGGAAATTCCCAGACGTTCATCGGCTCGTGCAGCGCCACGGTATTCGGCAGCTTGTTCAGCAGCGAACACAACAACGTTGTGCCGGAACGCGGTGTGCCGGTGATCAATACGTTGCGCATGTTAGTAACTATAGAGCCCAGGCGGTTTCGCGACAACGGCGGTCTGTCAGGGGCCGACTCATGCTCTTGATCCTGATCATGATCCTAATCGAACAAAGCAAACGTTGGGGGGATGATCAGGATCAGGATCAAGATCAGGATCATGATCAAGAGGGTCGAAAGCTGGTCCACTCGTCGCACGGTCTGCCAGGGGCCGACTCATGCTCTTGATCATGATCATGATCCTAATCAAACAAAGAAAACCTTGGGGGGGATGATCAGGATCAGGATCAGGATCAGGATCAGGATCAAGAGCAGGATCAAGATCAAGATGTCCAAAACTGGTCCATCTTTCGAAGTATCTCCAGAAACTGCCCGCGCTCGCGATCGAGTGAATGCTCGCGCACGGTGGCATACGCGTTTTCACGCATGGCTTCCGCCTCTTCCGGGGAGAGGGACAACGCGCGATAGATCGCGGCCAGAATCGCATCGGCGTCATAGGCGGGCCGGAAACAATTCACCCCGTCCTTACAAAAGTCCCGATTGCCGACGCAATCCGGGCAAACCACAATCGCGCCACAGGCCATTGCTTCGATTGCGGGCAGATAAAAACCTTCGCGTGGCCGGGGAAGGGCAATCACCACCGATGCCTGGACTAACCGATCCAAATATTGAGAGCGCGGCAGCCACTCCAGCAGTGGAGTTACCGCCACATTCTCATCACGCTCCAACCGCTTATCGATTTCCCGGGCCAGATCGGGAGCTTTAATGCCGCAGTTCAAAACCTGAATCGATCGGGCATGGCCGCCGCTGTGGGCCGGCATATCCCGGACATCAATGCCATTCGGAATAACGAACACTGGCCCATTTACTTTGCCGGTCGCATTAATGGCGTCGGCGGCCTGCTGACTCACACAGATCCGAATGGCGCGATTCTCCAGGAATCGATAAAGCTTGTCCTTTGGATCGGCATGGCGCGGATGCTGAATCAGATTGATTATGGGTTTGCTGGAGGAGGTTGTCGTTAGGTCAGGCAGGGCATTCCAATCTTTCCCGGCCAGGAACAACACATCAGCGATCTCGGGCGTCCACTGGGTGACATATTCCTTCGAATTATTCCACGGATTCGAATCGTCCCATTTCGATTCGGAGCTGAATGCGATCCGCGGTTCGTAGTCGGTCGAGGCCAGGACATGATTGAAATAATCCCAGACTTTGAGATGGCCGCCGGTGAACCGCTGAAAGTCTCGGTGAAATAGAACGACCTTTTTCATTACATTGGACAGGCGACCACAATGATAGAATTTCGGTTCAACGATTTAGCGATTTAACGATTTAACGTCGCGGAAGCGTGCACCGTGTAGGGATCGAACCTACGACCCAGTGATTAAGAGTCACTTGCTCTACCAGCTGAGCTAACGGTGCTTGTGAAATTGGGGATTGGCGATTGGGGATCGCGGAGCGCAACCGACCGATCACGGCCGCGGCGAAATATTTAATCGACCACGGCAGTTTGCGCAAGTGACATTGATAGCGGCGATTGACCCAATCGCCATGGTCCGGCAGCCGGAGTGGACCGCTCCTACCTAACGGCACCAAAGTCCAGGGAATCGCGACTCATCGCGAGAGGTTTTCGAACAATTGGCGGGCAACGGCTGGCAAAACGCGCTTTTCGTCGCCGATTCGGGTGAAAATGACGATAATGTATTTTTTGCCGTCCGGCAGTTCCACGTAGCCGGTATCGTGGCGGACCTCGCTGGTATCGCCTTCCTTGGACCATAACTTTGCCCCTTTTGGCAGGGCTTCGCCCATGAAATCTTTGACCTGGTTTTCACCCGGGCGCGGCGGATCGATTGGACGTTCAAGCAATTTCATCATTGCTTCCGACGCTTCGGCTGAAACAGCGTGGCGTTGGACAATCCAATACCAGAGTGACGCCACCGAATTTGCGGTGGCGCGGTTACGATTCTCTTTGTTCGGTCCGGGTAGCTGCATGTCGCGGCCGAACGGGCCGAAGCTCCACGGTTTGGCCATGGCGCTGACGTCGTAGCCTAACGAAACGAATGCGCGGTTGATGGCGCGGCGACGTTCCATGAATTCGTCCAGAGCCTTGCCCTCCAGCTCCGGCCCCGAGGTGGTGTTGCTGATGATGTCCACCAGATAGGCGGCAGCGTCGTTATCGGACAGGTATATCATTTCGCGCAAAGCGCGTTCGATTTCCGGCGATTGCTTTTTCTGACGGAAAACTTCAACCATGAAGAAGAGTTTGATCACCGACGCCGGATAAAAGGCAGCGTCGCCGTTGTAATCAGCCCGAACCGGCGTCTTCGGATCACTCAGGTCGATCACGCTGAGAGCCAGGTTGCCGCTAAGCCCTGGAAACTCTTTAATTGCGGCGTCGGCAGTTCGTTGGAGAGCCGCACCCAGGGAATCACCCACTGCGATGCTTTTGAACTCTCGATAATCGGCCCGCGCGACTGGACTAACGACCGCGAATAAAAGCCCAATCGCAGCCAACATGGCGAGGCGCAGCGCCTGCCGAGTTCGTTCGGGAAGCCTGTGCTCCCCAATCCATGGCATCTGCCTCGAGCGCACGAAACCTACGCGGAGTAAGACGCAGGCGGTGCCCCTGAGGAAAATCGGTCTTCGGTCCACGGATCGGCGGTATTGCTATAGCCGCGGACTTCCCAAAAGCCGGGTTTGTCGTTGGCGACGAACTCAATTGAACGCAGGAACTTGGCGCTTTTCCAGGCGTAAAGCTTGGGGATAACCATTCGGGCCGGGCCGCCATGCTCGCGGGGGAGAGGCTGGCCATCGTATTTGGTGGCCACCAGAACATCATCATCCATTACGTCGTCGAACCGGACGTTGGTGGTGTAGTCATCGTAGCTGCCAAACAACACATGTTTTACCCCGGGTTTAGGCCTAACGATCTCGGTGATCGTGAAAAAGCCGACCCCGCCCCAGCGCACGTCGAATTTGCTCCAGGTGGTAACGCAATGAAAGTCGCTCACATCTTCGAACTGAGGCAGCGCATTGAATTGTTCCCAGGTAAAAGTCGTCGGATTTTCGACCAGCCCCCCGATTTCGAGCCGCCAGTCCGCCAGCGCAATTTCGGGTTGAATCCCCAGATCCAGGACCGGAAAACCAGCGGTCAGGTGTTGGCCGGGCGGCAGCCGATTCTGCGATCGAACGACGGCCTTGCCTTTGCCGGCCATCTTGCGCGCGAACCGCTCCTTGCGTTCAATGATGCTGGGATTGGACATGTCTGAAGCGGTGGAAAGTATCTAAAATTTAGGAGACTGTGAAACCGGTTTTACCACAGCCGCGCAAAACCAGCGTGCTTCGTTACCCGGCGGAAGAGGATTCACGCGACAAGGTAGCGGCGATTGACCCCAATCGCCATGGCCATGGCGGTTCGGTGAACCGCCGCCACCACGGGCCCTGCACGCCATGAGCTGCCGATGGCACGTCGATGCCGTGGCCGGCACATCTCGCTCCAAATTGCGTTAACGGGACAGCCAGCCGCCGGTCGCTTGAATCGGTTGCATGTCACCGGCGAAGTGCACCCACACCGCGAGCGCGGTGGGTTTTTGTCCATTCTCGCCAGGCGAAAATGCTAGCGACGCTTTGGCCTGATCACCTTCCTTCGTCATCGGCGCTTTGACCAATTGCAAGACTACAAAGTCGTGAACCAGTTTTCGTCCACTGTTTTCGCCGCGCCGAACATCAGAAGCGAGATCGCCGCCGAGAAGTGCAGCCTCCAATTCGAGCTGCGGGGTGTCGGACACTTGCGGGCCAAATATTCCAGAAAGACGGCCAGCCGGATCAAAACTGACGCGCAATCTACCGGATTTGGCGGGCGAAGCAGGTAACGCGGTTCCATCGAACCAACCCTTCCATTCACGGCCGTTAACCACGAACCCGGGGGTGTACACCGATGCCAATTTCCAGGCGTTCGCATAATGCCGCTGCCGTTGGGTGAACTCAGGCCTGGCAAATTGGTCGCGCCAACCGAGATAATCCCAATAATCGACGTGGAACGCGATCGGAACGATTCGTTTCCACAACTCCGGTTTGTTTTTCCATTGGCTCAGCCATTTCTCGGCCGGTGGACAACTGGAGCAGCCTTCGGAAGTGAAAAGTTCGACCAGGCTAGCCGCAGTCTCCTCGCTTTGAAAAGTCACCGGCTCGGCCGCCAAAGTGGTTCCGGCCAGTGACATAAAGACGCCGACAACGAGAGAAACTGGTCTCACCCCCGCCAATGTACGAGTGGATGCGCTCAATTGACAATCGTCTGAACCTTCCTACCGTAGCCGCTCTCAAAATCGGCCCCGCCCAACACTAACGCATGAAACGCACTTATCAGCCATCCAAGCGGACACGGAAACGTCAGCATGGTTTCCGTGCTCGAATGAAAACCAAGGGCGGGCGTGCCACCTTGGCTCGTCGCCGTCAGCGCGGCCGTAAACGCCTCCTGCCGAAGGGAACCGAACGGCATTACGCCAGGCATACCCAGGCGTAGCCTGACAATTTCGCCAGCGCGGTTAAAAATCTGGAAGCGGGGAATCCCGGAAACAGAATTTTCCGCGTGCCTGTTTGCCGATAAATGGAATCCCCAATTGCCAGCAGCTGGCCTTTTTGAAATAAGGAGTATTGGTGAGCGAAAAAGTCGTTATTGAACCGGCGACGGAAGCTGATCTGGATGAATTGTCGGAGCTGCTCGGCGAATTATTTGCTCATGAGAGCGATTTTCGACCGAACAAGGAGAAGCAGCTTCGCGGGTTGCGTCTGATTTTCGAACAGCCCAACCGCGGCCGCGTGTTTGTGCTTCGTCGAGACGGCGCGATCGTCGGTATGATCAATCTGCTTTTCACCATCAGCACTGCTGAAGGCGGGTTTGTAATCTTGCTCGAGGATTTGGTGATCCACAAAGAGTACCAGGGCAAAGGCTACGGCGCCAAGTTGCTCAATCATGCGATCGAGTTTGCCCGGCAAAAACATTTTTTGCGGATCACATTACTGACGGATCGACCGGAGAACGTGGCTCAGGAATTTTTCCGGAAACATGGGTTCGTTGAATCATCGATGATCCCGATGCGCTTACTGCTGGAGACGGGCCCGCAGGGTGAAACGACCGCCTAACGGTTAAACCGTTAAATCGTTGAAGCGCTCGCCGGAGGACAGCCCCGAAAGCATTCGGGGTTAAATCGTTGAAGCATTGAAGCGGAATCGCTAAACCACGAGATCGTTAAATTGTTAAATAAACCAAACTGGAGTCGTGGATCCGGAACTCCGGGGAGCGCAGGCGCCTCGCCTGCTGGCGAACGCGCCCTGGCGTTCGCGGACTTTCACCTCGACGTTTGCTTAGTGGTGACTGATTTCGGCGAGGCGCCAAAATCGGGAGATGAAAACGCCTGCGTTCCACGGATCGAAAGCGCGGAATTGAGCGCTCGCCTGCTTGCAGGACATCCCCCAAACGTGTTCGATGGTTGGACGTTGAAAGGGTCCTTCGAAAGAGCCGATTACGAACGCGATTACGATGACCAGCACGAAGACGATTAGAAGCGACGGATGAGAAGCGCCATACCATTGTTTCGGTTCGCCGGAATCCAGGTTTATCTGCATTTGACTTGGTTTATCATGGCCGTTTTCGAGTACACCCAGTTGTCGCGGAGATATAACAATCCGATCTGGGGAATGTGGGAATACCTTGCTTTGTGCGGGATGGTAATTCTGCATGAATTCGGTCACGCCTTTGCCTGCCGGCAGACCGGTGGCAGGGCCGATCAAATAATGCTCTGGCCGTTAGGCGGAGTAGCATTTGTTAGTCCGCCGCCGCGCCCCGGCGCCTATCTGTGGAGCATTGCCGCGGGCCCGCTGGTCAATGTTGTTTTGGTGCCCATCTTCGCCGGTTTGCTGTTTTGGGCCGGCGATATCCAGTTCAGGATCGCTCATCCGGATGTCTACCGATTTGTATGGTCATTGATGTGGATGAACATCGGATTGCTGATCTTCAATCTCCTCCCGATTTTTCCGCTCGACGGCGGGCAACTGGTCCGGGGCGTTTTATGGATCTGGATGGGGCCAACCCGGAGTTTGCAGGTGGCCAGCGTAATCGGCGTAACCGGATCGCTCGCGATTGGTCTATGGGCTTTCTATCGCGGATCCATCTGGCTTGGAATCCTGGCGCTGTTTGTCTTTAGCCAGGCCCAATTCGGCTGGCGGGAAGCGAAACGGCTAAAGCTGGAAGCTGATGCGGCGAAGGAAACAACTGCTCAGCCGCCTCCGTTACCACCAATGATGGAACGCCGCTAACGGGTAAACGCCCATCGGCGCCGACAGGGATTTGTTTTAGCGCAGAATCGCCTCAGGCCGCAATTCTACTGCTGGGGACGAAGCTCTATCGGTTGTTCGTTAGGTTGGAGCGCGGCCTCTAACTGCGCAGCCAACCGCTTCTTGAAGTCACTCCGGAACTCCACTTGATCGACTGCTTTAGCGACCTCGGGCGCGGCTGACGCCGGAAGACTGGCTTTGGCGTAAGCCTTGAGCTCGTTAATCCGCGCCCGGTCGGAAAAGAACATAAACTGGCTCGGAGCATAACTGGTTGCGCCCAGAGAGTCGGTTTTTCCCAGAAGGACTTTCATGTTCGCTTTGGCAAAGGCCCACACCAGTTCCGGATGCTCACTTTCGCGCGCTACTTTCAAAGGCAGCATGGACGCGCGACTCGCTGACAATTCATCGGTCAGCGCGGTAGCAAGGGTTTTCTGTATCAGCTTCGGATCGCGGGCGTGCGCCAGCGCGTCGTAACAATCCTGTTTTTCGGCTATGACGGTAGTTTTCATCCCGAGATCGTGAAGCGCATCCCATGTGCTCTGATCAGCATCACGGGCGGCTACCGCCAACACCGGGCGCCGCATATCTGGCGGGAGGGATTTGGGATCAGCCAGAAATGCCTTCAACCGGTCGCGACAACCGGAAATTACATCCGGATCCCCGAGTCCACCTAACGAATCGACGAGATGTGCTCTTAGCGTGGCGGTATTGCTGGATTCATCAGGTTTGGCGTCCCAGCCGACCTGGTCGAAAATTGGTTTCAAAATCGACCGGGCATACTGCTGAAACATGTCGCGTCCGGGCTGACCGATAAGAAGCTGGTCCACCTGATCGAAGATGTTCATTACCTGATCCCACTGCGGCAGTTCGGTTAAAGGCGGAAGTTTGGCCACGAGCGAAGTGTACATGGATAACGGAGCACGATTAGCCTGAACCAACGCCCAGGCGTCGTTCAACAAGTTGACGCGATCGGCCAGGCTCAGGCGCTCGAACGAGCCGACCAATTGATCCCAGGTCCGCGGGTCATACTGGACGCGGTAATATCCAGCTCCATTGAGGTTCAGTTTGAATGGCTGATCCGCTGGTATGTCTTCGAGAACGTCATTTCTCGCTGTCATCAGTTTGGTGGCGGGCGCCTGACCGAGCGCCGCATAAGTGAGAGGAATTTTCCACTCGAAAGGACGCGGATGCTTGTAGTTAATAGCGAACCGTTCCTGGAACAGTCCCACCTTGCCGTCTTCATCGCGCCGCACCTTCACAATGGGTAATCCCGGTTGCTCGGTCCACCCAGCGGCGATCTCGTTAACCGGTTTGCCCGACGCCTGCGATAACGCCGACCACAGATCGGCCGTGGTTGTGTTTGAATACTGGTGAGCCGTCATATACCGGCGCATCCCATCACGAAATGTCTCCTCACCGAGAAAACTCTCCAGCATTCGGATGAAAGATTGACCTTTTTGGTAGGTGATATCGTCGAATGCGCTGTTCGCTTCGGTTTCGGTGCTGATCGGCTGCTGGATAGGATGAGTGGTGGAACGTGCATCGCGTTCCATCGCGCGTTCTTGTGAGATGCCGACCGGACGCGCCGGATTGCGTGGTTCGTCTGTCCGCAGCCACACCTGCCACTGCGGATTGAAGTGGTCGGTGCACTTCGTTCCCATCCAGGATGCGAATCCCTCGTTAAGCCAAAGGTTATCCCACCATGCCATCGTTACCAGATCGCCGAACCACATGTGCGCCATTTCGTGCGCGATTACCGCGAAGATGTCATGTTTGGTTTGATCGGAGTTTTTCTCCGGGTCGAACAGCAGGATACTCTCGAAATAGGTGATCCCGCCCCAGTTCTCCATCGCTCCTCCGAATCCACCGGGCAACGCAATGTGATCCAGCTTGGGCAAAGGGTAGGGAACCCCGAAGTACTCATTATAGTACTGCAGAATTTTCGCGCTCGACTCCAGCGCGTAGCGGCCAAACTCGCCTTTTCCCTTGGTGGTGACGACTCGGAGCTGAACGCCTTCAACTTGCGTCTCGATAAACTCCAGTTCTCCTGCAGCCAGCACATTGAGATAACTCGACATCGGCGGCGACATGGCGAATCGGATTTCCTTGCCAAGATTCCCCTCAGACTCGGCTTCGACCGGCATATTTGAAACCGCGACCCAATCACGCGGAATTACGACGGTGAGTTGAAAACGGGCGCGAAAAATAGGCTCGTCCCAGCACGGGAACAGCCGGCGGGCGTCAGTCGGCTCGAACTGCGTGCCGAGCACGTTTTTTTTGGCGCCAGTGCCATGTTCCTGATAGCTGGCGTAGAACAAACCCTGTCCCTGTTGGTTGATCTTGCCTCTGAACGTTAGGCCGATGGCGTGTTGCCCCGCGGAAAGCTCGGATGGCAAAACCAGGGTGAGCAGCTCCTGCTTCTTGTCGAGTTTGATCGCCGACGCTTCGAGCGCGTGTTCATCCACTACCGCACTGCTGATTTCGAGCTCAAGGGCATTGAGAACAAGCCGTTGAACCGGTTCATTCGCTTTGATTTTGATAATTGCGGTGCCGGTAAACGTTTTCGCTTCCAGGTTGGGTGTCAGCCGAATCGCGTATTCGGTAGGAACCACCTGCTTGGGCAGTTTCCCGGGCGTGGAATCGAAATCGAACGGTTTCTCAGCGCGCAGCGGAACGGCCGCGGCAATCAAAAATGTGGCGAAACAGGCAAACGGCCAAAAACGCATGGGCGGCACTAAACAACAGTGCCGCAATGTTTGCATCCGATTTTCGGGGGGTAGCCGCGGCCCACTACCACCGCATCATCTATAAAAAAAAAGAGATAATGAAAGTGCGAGCGGCACGAACTGAAAACGACTGTAGCGCCCATTTGACCGCTCCGGCGGCGAAATGAACTTGACTGCTTAAAGCAGTCAAGTCTAACAAGCACGAAATAACATTTAGGTAGGTAGAAATGGGCTGCAGCAAAGCCGCCCCAGCATGATTATAGAAGGGGTGACGAAAGTGCTAGCCCCACGAGCTGAAAACGACTGTAGCGACCATTTGACCGCTCCGGCGGCGAAATGAACTTGACTGCTTAAAGCAGTCAAGTCTAACAAGCACCAAATAATTTTGTAGTAGAAATGCTGGAGCAAAGCCGCCCCAGCATGATTATAGACACGGTGACGAAAGTGCTAGCCCCACGAGCTGAAAACGACCGTAGCGCCCATTTGATCGCTCCGGCGAGGAAATGAACTTGACTGCTTTAAGCAGTCAAGTCTAACAAGCACAAAATAGGTATTTAGGCAGTGGAAATGCCGGAACAAAAGCCGCTCCAGCATGATTATAGACGGGGTGACGAAAGTGCTAGCCGCACGAGCTGAGAACGACTGTAGCGACCATTTGATCGCTCCGGTGGCGAAATGAACTTGACTGCTTTAAGCAGTCAAGTTCTAACAAGCACCAAATAATATTTTGATAGTAGAAATGTTCCAGCAAAGTCTGCTGCGGTTAGCGGATTGCGATCCTAACGACAAACCGGTCGTCTTCTTAGAGAAGGAAACAAGAACCGGCATCGTAAGCCGCTTATGATCCGATCCAAAAAACATGGCCTTCACACCCGATAGGAACGGGCCGGATACAGTCGCCCTAACCAGACAATAGGAATTACCGGTAAAAATGGTGAGACAAGGCGATATAAATTCCGTCTCACTCAACTACTTCGCGGATCTGGTTCAGCGGCGGCGGCGCCGGAGATCCGGATCGCCGAATTTCAAATCGGCTAAATCTCCAAATCCTGA
>DATFCK010000319.1:0-3164 GCA_035253185.1 Chthoniobacterales bacterium
CCGATGCATGACTGGGTGGGTGGCAGAACCTCAGTCATGAGCGCGGTCGGTTTGCTGCCAATGGCACTGCAAGGATTTGCGATTGATGAGTTCCTGGCCGGGGCCGCCAAAATGGACGAACGCACCCGGGAAACAGATATGACCCGCAATGCGGCCATGCTGCTGGCATTGATGTGGCATCACGCCGGAAACGGTCGCGGCCAAAAGGACATGGTTATTCTGCCATACAAAGACCGGCTGGTCCTTTTCAGTAAATATCTGCAGCAACTGGTGATGGAATCGTTAGGCAAAGAACACGATCTCAGCGGCAAGGTCGCCAATCAGGGAATTGCAGTTTACGGCAATAAGGGTTCCACCGATCAGCATGCTTACGTCCAGCAACTCCGTGATGGGGTCCTGAATTTTTTCGCCACTTTCATTGAGGTGGACAAGGACACTGACCAGCCTGGTCTCGAGGTGGAGCCGGGCGTGACTGCGGGCGACTATCTGCACGGTTTCCTGCGCGGCACGCGGTCAGCGCTTTTCGAAAAGAATCGGGAATCCATTGTGCTGCGGATCAGTCAAGTCGATGCCTTTCACGTTGGCGCTTTGATCGCCTTATACGAGCGCGCGGTCGGCTTTTATGCCACGCTCGTTAACATCAACGCCTATAATCAGCCCGGAGTCGAAGCCGGCAAGAAAGCCGCTACCCGGTTGCTCGAGTTGCAATCCAATGTGAAAAAACAGCTGTCAGCGACCGGAAAAAACGCCGAAGAAATCGCGCATCATGTCGACGCAGACCCGGAGGATGTGTTCCACATTTTGCATCACCTGGCGAGCAATGACCCGGCGGTCCGGCTAAACAAGGGCCAGGAAGCAGGCGACGACCGGTTCAGTATGACAAGCTGAAAGTCGTTTCGACCAATGAGCGATCCGGAGCAACGACAGAGCGATCAGGGAATTGATGTCGCGTGGTCCGACGTGGTTCGATTTCTGCGCCAACTCAGTCACGATCTGCGAAACCACCTCAATGCGGTCGAATTGCAGTCAGCGTTCCTGGCTGAACTGGCTACCGATGCGGAACTGAAAGAGGAGATCAAACGACTGCGGAAAATGGTGTCGGATTCCGGCAGCGCGCTACAAAAATTGACGACGCGGATCAATCCCCCGGCTCCAAACATTACATCTTATGGCGCCAGAGCGTTTATCGAAGATCTGCAGACAAAAGTGGGCACGGAATTTCCGAGTCAGGCTGCCAGTGTAAATTGGCATATCGATGACTTGAACGCCGCGGCAACGATCGACCCGGTCCTGTTGCGGGAGGCTCTGCTTGAACTACTTAAGAATGCGTTTGAGCACCAGAAAGAGGGCGCTTCTATAGACTTTATCGCGAAACGCGAAGGTGATAATCTTGTATTAACGTTAAATGAGCCCAAAGGACAGTTTGACCTGCCCACGGCGGACTGGGGTCGGGAGCCATTGCGACGCCCGGCGCGCACGCACTATGGCTTGGGACTGAATCGCGCGCGGATCATCATTGAAGGACAACAAGGGACGCTGAGGGCCAGATATGACGCGGCAGAATCAAAACTTATCACCACTGTTACTGTGCCCGTGTCGGACGCGCAGGCCTGATATTCTTCAGCGGTTATGAGTAACGGTCCTCGTAACGGCACTTCCCGATCCGTTCCGGGCGAGAACCGTCGGATTTTGATCATTGATGACGAGCGTCCAATTTTGATGACATTGGATGCCCTCCTAACGAGGCGCGGTTTTCAGGTGGATACGGCCTCCACCGCGGCGGCCGGATTAAAATCGCTAAAGGCGAAGACGCCTTCGCTCGTTCTGCTCGATCTGCAACTGCCCGACGCAGAGGGTTTGCACACGCTTGATCAGATCAAGGTCGAATATCCAGAGATACAAGTTATTATCCTAACTGCGCATGATTCGTTAAATAACGCGATCGAATCGATCAAGCGCGGCGCCTATCATTTCATCAGTAAACCGTACGCGCCGGAGGAACTGCTCAGCCTGGTTGAGAAAGCGGTCGAAAAGCAGTCGTTGTTAAGGGAAACAGCCCAACTGCGTGAACGAACTCAGCAACTGGAGCGGCAGCTCGAGATCGCCGAGACACGGTTCGCGCCCGTTTTCACCAGCAAGGTGATGCAACAAATCGATGAGCTGATCGCGGCGATGGCGCCTTCGGAAGCAAACGTCCTGATCACCGGTGAAAGCGGAGTAGGCAAGGAAGTAATCGCCAATACCATTCACCAGCGCAGCCGGCGGGCCGAAAAACCGATGGTGAAACTCAATTGCGCGGCTTTCCCGCAAACCATGATCGAGGGCGAATTGTTTGGTTACGTGAAGGGCGCTTTTACCGGCGCGACTAACGACTTCCCGGGCATGATCGCCGAGGCGGACGGCAGCACCTTGTTTCTGGATGAAATTTCCGACATGCCGGCCGACCTGCAAACGCGGTTCCTGCGAGTGCTGCAGGAGCGTGAATATCGTCCACTCGGAAGCACTCGTGTGCTCAAAGCCGATTTTCGGTTGATTGCCGCGACCAATCGTCCTATTCCACAGGCGCTCGCCGAAAATCGGCTCCGCTCGGATTTGTACTATCGCCTAAACACATTTCAGATCACAGTGCCGTCATTGCGCGAAAGAAAACAGGATATTCCGCCGTTGGTGGCACTGTTCGTTAAGCAATTTGCGCAGCAACTCGGGAAACCCGAGCCGGCCATTGCGCCCGACGCTTTTCAGAAACTGCTGGATTATTCGTGGCCAGGAAATGTTCGAGAATTGCAGAACGCGATCGAATACGCTGTTGTCCTGGCGCGACAGAATTTGATCGGGGTCAAGGAGCTGCCGGCGGAAGTGCAGTTACCGACGGTTTTACAACAAAGCGAACTGCCGTCACCGGCGCGTCCGGGAGTTCAGAGCCTCGACGACGTCGAACGGAGCACGATCCTTCAGGCGCTGGCGCAATGCCATGGCAACAAGAAGAAAGCAGCGGAGCTGCTGGGGATCCAGAGGCCGACTTTATATAATAAGCTGAAGCGGTACGCGATCGAGCTTTAACCGCGGCTGCGCCGCGAAAACCCCAAACTCCAAAGCCCAAATCCCAGGGAAGCCGCCGCCCGCTTTCGGCGGCGGAAGCACCAAATCCCAAACCCCAACCTCCA
>DATFCK010000320.1:0-7316 GCA_035253185.1 Chthoniobacterales bacterium
CGATTGATCCGCCAGTTTTTGACCGAAAGCGTTTTGCTGTCATCGTTAGGCGGCGGAGTCGGACTGTTAATCTCGCTGGCCGGCCTCACCCTGCTGAAACGCTTTATTCCACCGAATATTTCGCAGGCCCAGGCGATCACGATTGACGCCAAAGTTTTGATCTTCACCGTGCTGGTGTCGTTGGTGACCGGCTTAATTTTTGGCCTCGCCCCCGCGTTGCAGGCTGCCCACTTCAATCTCAATGATACATTGAAGGAAAGCGGACGGGACTCAGCGGCCGGCAGCCGCGGCAATCGCATTCGCGGATTATTGGTGATCAGTGAGGTGGCGGTCTCGTTTATTCTGCTGATTGGCGCCGGCTTGTTAATCAACAGTTTCGTGCGTTTGCGCAATGTCGATCCCGGATTTCGCGCGGCCAATGTGCTGACCATGACCATCGTGCTACCCGAAGCGCGATATCCCGACCGGGTGCGCCGGTCTATCTTTTATGATGAGTTGATTCGCCGGGTTGAAGCGTTGCCTGGGGTTACGTCGGGCGCGGTCGTTACCGATGTGCCGCTCACCAACAGTGGCAATTCTCTTGGCGTAACTATCGAAGGTCGAGCTGAGCCGGCGCCGGACCGTGTTCCGATTGTGATCACCCGGCTGATTAGCGCTAATTATTTCAAGACAATGGCGATTTCGCTGCTGAAAGGCCGGGGAATCACCGAAACAGACAAAGCGGATTCGCCCCCGGTGGTGGTGATCAGTGAAACGACCGCGAGAAATTTCTGGCCGGGTGAAGATCCGCTGGGAAAACGGATCAAGGTCGGGAGTGGGCCAAACAACGACAATCAATGGTTAACCGTGGTGGGGGTGGTCAAAGATGTGCGGCAATATGAACTCGGGGTCGAGCCCAAGCCGCAGATGTATCTCGCCCATGCCCAGAACGAATTTTTCGAGCCTCGCGCGCTGGTAGTTCGCACAACCGTTGATCCGCTCAGTCTGGCAGCAACAGTTAGGCGGACCGTTTGGGAGATCGACAAGGACCAGCCGGTCTCCGACATCAGTTCGATGGAACAAGTAGTGTCCGAATCAGTGGCGCGCCAGCGGTTCAGCATGCTGTTACTTGGTGTATTCGCCAGCCTGGCGCTGATTTTGTCAGCGGTCGGAATCTACGGCGTGATGAGCTACGGAGTTGAGCAGCGTACTCGCGAGATCGGCATTCGGATGGCCCTCGGCGCCCAAAGAAGCGATGTGTTGAAGTTAACGGTCGGCCAGGGATTAGGTATGGTGTCGATTGGAATATTGATTGGCCTGGCCGCGGCTTTCGTCCTGACCCGGGTGATGGCTAGTTTATTGTTCGGGGTCAGTCCGACTGATTCGACAACATTCCTGGCCATTTCGCTGGTGCTGATCGGGGTGGCGGCGTTGGCCAGCTTCATTCCCGCCCTGCGCGCGACCAAAGTCGATCCGATGTTCGCGCTGCGGTACCAGTAACGCGGGCACGACCGGCCGCGGGCTCGAAGCCGGGTTCGACGGCGGGGTCTGACCTAACGGTCAGGTTCTTGGCGAGATACCGCTGCGATCGCCACCGGGAACCCCCGCCAGGCGGAATGGGCCGTATCAGCTTGTCCCCGTTGCGATTCGTTAGTCTGGTAGCGCATATGTTTCCCTTCTGGTTAAGGCTTCAGCACTACTTTGATGCAGCCATCTTCCTTGTCTCTAAATGTTTTGTACATTTGCGGGCCCTCATCGAGACTCACCCGGTGGGTAATGACAAACGACGGATCGATCTCTCCTTCTTCAATTCGACGCAGCAGATCATCGGTCCATCGATTCACGTGAGTCTGGCCCATCCGGATGGTGAGCCCTTTGTTCATGGCCGCGCCGAACGGCACCTTGTCGATGAGTCCCCCATAGACGCCGGGAACGGACAAAGTTCCGGCGGGACGACATACATACATCATTTCGCGGAGGACGTGCGGCCGATCGGTTTCAGCCATCATCGCCTGTTTTACGCGGTCGTAAATTGCATCCAGCGTGCTGGTGACGTGAGCTTCCATCCCGACAGCATCGATGCATTTTTCAGGACCCTTGCCGTTGGTTAGGTCATTTAACCGTTCGAGAACGCTCTCCTGATCGAAGTTAATGGTCATGGCACCCGCGGCCGCCGCCATTTGCAATCGCTCCGGCACCCGATCGATGGCAATCACCTGACGGGCTCCAAGCAACAGCGCGCTGCGAATCGTCATTTGCCCGACCGGACCACAACCCCAGATCGCAACGGTGTCAGTGGCTTCAATATCGCACTGAGCCGCTGCCTGCCAGCCAGTTGGAAAAATATCGCCGAGAAAGAGCACCTGCTCGTCGGTTAGGCTATCCGGAACTTTGATGTGAGTTCGATCGGCAAACGGAACCCGAACGTACTCGGCCTGACCGCCGGGATATCCGCCGGTCAAATGGGTATACCCAAATAAGCCTGCGGTGCTATGCCCGAACACTTTGTCGGCCTTGTCCTTATTACGGTTCGTTCGCTCGCAGACCGAAAAATTGCCCCGGCGACATTGGTCGCATTCACCACAAATGATGGTGAACGGAACCACGACCCGCTCGCCGACTTTGAGTCTTCCGTCCATCCCGCCGCCGACCTCGACCACCTCGCCCATGAACTCGTGGCCCATGATGTCTCCCTTTTCCATCCCGACCATAAAGTGGTCGTAGAGATGCAGGTCGCTTCCGCAAATGGCGCAACTCGTGACCTTTACAATGGCGTCGCGCGGATGCTTGATCTTCGGATCGGGCACATTCTCAACCCGCACATCTTCTTTCCCATACCAACACAAAGCTTTCATGTTATTCGTCCTCCCCGTTTCGACGTCCGGCCTCGGCGTCTTCCGAAGCAATCGCGCGTGAGCGGATAGGCAGATTTGATTTTTTCAAACCTCGTCGACTCGGACTCCTAACCGAGCGTCCATGAACTCGAAGGCAAACTCCGCGGCGGCGTATTTCGACTTACTATTGACCAACCTCGCCAGCGCGTAGACGATCTTCAGGTGCAGCGAGGTACGCAATCGCAGGCCGGTTTTCAAAAGACTGCGGAAAGTTTTGTTGCCGGTGCGAAGACGTTGCCGCGGAAATATTTCGTCGCGGCGGAGGTTTTCAGTCAGGAACAGGAGAAGATTTTCGCTGATCAGTGGATTCTGGCCGGTCATCAGAGCCAGATAGCTAACTCAGGCGACTACCTGATTGCGAGCGTGGCTGGTGAAAGCCTGATCATTGTCCGCGGCCAGGATTCACGGATCCGCGGGTTTTATAATGTGTGCCGGCATCGCGGGACGCGGCTTTGCCAGGACCTAACCGGACACGTGCGCGCTATTCAATGCCCGTACCACGCCTGGACTTACGCGCTTGATGGATCATTGGCCGGCGCGCCGCACATGGATGAAGTGGCGGGATTTGATAAGGCGCAGTATGCGCTGCACCCGGTCAACCTTGGGATGTGGGAAGGATTTATTTTTATCAATCTTGGGGGCGAGGCGTCGCTCCGCCTTCGGACTGAAGCTACGGCGCGGGAGACGCAGCGACGCGACTACAGCATCGAGGAATGGTTTGCGTCGTTAGCCGGTAAGTTCGCGCAATGGAATTTGCCTAACTTGAAATCAGCCAAACGCATCCAGTACGATGTGAAAGCCAACTGGAAGCTGATCTTCGAAAATTATTCGGAGTGTTATCACTGCCCGGGGGTGCATCCGGCGTTGTCGAAGGTTTCACCGTACGACTCGGCTGAGAACGATCTGATTGAGGGGCCATTTCTGGGCGGGTTTATGAGGATTAATCGCGGGAAAAGCCTGACCATGAGCGGTAATGCATGCGCGATCCCGGTCGATTCTAATCGGGATCATGAGCATGAGCATGAGCATGAGTATGAGTATACAAATGAAATAGAGCATCGGGTGTTTTATTATTCGATTTTTCCTAACATGCTGCTCTCGATGCATCCGGACTACGTCATGGTGCACCAGATCTGGCCGCAAACGCCGGATCGCACTCTGATTTACTGCGACTGGTTCTTTCATCCCGACGCGATGAACCAGCCCGGTTTCAATCCTAACGACGCCGTTCAATTCTGGGATATGACTAACCAGCAGGACTGGCATGTTTGCGAGTTGAGTCAGCAGGGAATTGCTTCGCGGGCGTATCAGCCGGGGCCGTATTCGGCTCGGGAATCGATACCGGCGGCGTTTGATCGGTACTATCGGCGCGTCATGAATGACGCGAAGTGATTCGTTAAAACCGTTACCTCGTTACAAAAGGGGCTGTGAGCGCCTAACGGCGCTGCAGTGACGGATTCCAGCAAACCCGCGTTCATACATGCCGCGGACCAGCTCACCGCCGCTGATTACATTGTAACTTTGTAACGTTTGTAACGTTTGTAACGCGGCGAAGCATAGCGCAGCCGTTCCATTCGTGGGACGGCGCTGTCCCGTGCGCGGAACATTTCGTTCGCGGCTTCGACACGCTCAATAACCGCAAACTACTATCGCCAAGCCGTTTACGTGAAGTAAAATTGAACTGGCACGGCTCATGCAATGGCTTCGCCGGCGTGTGTATCGCAATTAGCATTTTTGCGTACCAGAACAACCCCGCTCTTCCATGAACGAAATCCGCTTTGCCCTTCGGCAGCTGTTTAAATCACCCGCGTTCACCATTCTGGCCGTAGCCACCCTTGCGATCGGGATCGGGATGAACACTGCGATCTTCAGCATGATGCACGAACTGTTTCTCCGGCCGCTGCCTTTCACCGAACCAGACCGGGTGGTGCGGATCTACGGCGAAGCGAAAGAACGCGACCTGAAACAACTCTCATTTTCGGTGCCGAAGTTCTGGCATTATCGTGATGGCCAGAACGTTTTCTCAAGCATCTCGGCCGACTGGGGCAACGGATTTATTCTGACCGGGATGGGTGAACCGGCTCAACTGTTAGGCGGAAATGTGACCGCCAACACTTTCGAGCTGTTGGGGATTCGGCCGATTCTGGGTCGCAATTTTCTCCCGGAAGAGGAAGGCAAAATGGATGTGGCGCTGGTGACCGAGATTTTCTGGAGAAAACGATTCAACTCCGATCCGTCTATTCTGGGACGAAGCATCACTTTAAATGGAGTGGCTACCACCATCGTAGGCGTATTACCGACTCTGCCCATCGCCTGGTTCGGGCGCGATACCGAAGTTTTCGTTGTCAAACCTTTCGAACTGCCCGGCCTAACGAAGGAGCGTCTCATGCGCGGAGTTAGCTTCATGCGCTGCGTCGCCAGGTTGAAGCCGGGCGTCACCTTGGAGCAGGCCCAAGCGGCAATGCCAGCACTGGAAAAAAGCTATCGCGAACAACATCCGGAAACGGCCGACAACAGCTGGGCCTCAGTGCTGGTGCCGGCAGCACAGGATGCGACCGGCGATCTTCGCCCGGCGTTTATGACGCTGCTGACTGCGGTTTGTGCAGTGTTGCTGATCGCCAGCACCAATGTGGCCAATCTCCTGCTGGTGCGTTTTACCGGCCGCCGCCGTGAGATTGCGCTCCGGATGGCGCTCGGCGCCGAACGCCGGAGCATTGTGCGAATGTTCATTCTGGAAAGCACGCTGGTTAGCGCTCTCGCCTGTGTGCTCGGCGTGTGCCTGGCGCTGTGGACTCTCTCCCTGGTTCCGAAAATCGCAGGCAACAATATTGCACTCGAGCATCAAGTGGCGTTACACCTGCCGGTGCTGTTGTTTGCCGTTGGCATTTCCCTGTTAACCGGGCTGGCCATGGGTCTGTATCCGGCCTGGCAAAGTTCGCGGACCGATTTGCTCGACGGATTGAAGGAAGGCGGCCGGGCCATGACCGGGAGCCGTGGTCAACATCGGTTCCGCCGAGGACTGGTGGCGGCACAGGTCGGGTTATCCGTGCTCTTGCTGGCCGGTGCGGCAATGTTAATTTCCAGCTTCGTTAGGCTGAGCAAACAGGAGTCAGGTTTTCGATCCGAACGAGTCTGGGCGGGTGGAATCGGTCTGCCCCCGGCTCAGTATCCCGATGCGCCATCACGGGCCCGCTTTGTGGAACGGATTGTTGCCGAATTGCAAACCCTGCCGGAGATCGAGGCCGCCGGCGCCACCGATGCGGTTCCGCTCTCGGGCAACTTTTCGCAATCGCCCTACGCCCGGATTGATAGAGATCCGGTGCCGGTAAACCGACGGCCGCTCGGGCTGACCCGCAGCGTATCGCCGGGCTATTTCGCCACCCTGCGTATTCCACTGGTTTCCGGCCGCGAATTCAGCGACCGCGACGGGATCGACAACCCGCAAGTGGTCATTCTGAGCAAAGCTACCGCAAAAAAACTTTTTCCTAACGAAGATCCTCTGGGGAAACAAATCTTGTTCGGGACGGATAACGGCACCGGCCTGCCGGCCGAAGTAATCGGGGTGGTCGGCGACGTGCGTTCCCGCGAATTGTCCAAAGAAAACGACGTTGAGTTTTACCGGCCCTGGGCCCAGCGGAGCAATGCTTTTGTGAGTCTGATTGTCCGCAGCGTTACTCCGCCGGAAAAGGCCGGAGCGATTGTTCGTAACGCCCTGAATCGAATCGACCGCGATTTGCCGATTCTACAACCGAGCACGCTGGATACGATTGTTTCCGATTCGTTAGGCTCCCAGAGACTAACAATGGCGTTGCTGGGTATATTCGCTGCGATTGCGTTATTACTGGCCGTGGTAGGAATTTATGGAGCGGTTGCCTACACCGTCGAACAACGGACCGGTGAAATCGGCGTGCGGATGGCACTGGGCGCGCAGACTACCGACGTATTAAAGCTGGTGATTAAACAAGGTATGAATCCGGTCTTACTGGGCCTGTTGTTTGGTCTGGCCGCCACATTCGCAGTTGGCCGGCTGATCGCTGCCCAACTTTATCAGGTTTCGCCTCACAATCCGATTTTGCTCAGTGCCACCGCCATTGTCCTGGCGCTGGCTGCCCTGCTGGCTTGCCTGGTTCCGGCCCGACGGGCGACGCTGGTTAATCCAATTCAGGCGTTGCGGACGGAGTGATCACCGCTGAAAGCGGTGAGCTGATTTCAATGGTAGCGGCCGTTCATTCCGGCAGCTGCCGGACCATGGCGATTGGGGTCAATCGCCGCTACCCGTTGCCTGAGAGCGCGCTTTTACAAAGGCGCGGACAGAACGTTCCACGTGTTTTGGAGTTGTCGCCCAGTCGCAGACGCTGATCCTGATCACATTTTTGCCGTGCCAGATTGAGCCGCCGCACCAGCATTCGCCCGAGCCCTGGATATTCTTTAATGTCGCGCTCG